>NZ_JACNDD010000067.1:0-35252 GCF_017351395.1 Pseudomonas sp. FW305-28 | reverse complement strand
GGGGGTGGAGCGGCTCCACTTGTTGACCGACAGTGCCGCGGCGTTTTTTACCGGCCAGGGCTATCAGCAGGAGGATCGCTCGCTGGCGCCCGCGTCGATCAGCGCGACGGCCCAGTTCAAGACCTTGTGTCCGGCCTCGGCGACGTACCTGAGCAAGCGCCTCGTCTAGCGCAGCAAATGCACCGCCAACCCGGCCAACCCGCACGCCAGCAACACCTGGATCACCCCGCGCTTGTAGCGAAACAGCGCCACCGCCGCCGCGATCGCGATGATCGCTGACGGCCAGTCCAGGGCACCTGCAAAACCGTTGGGCCAGAGCACGTGGTAACCGAAGAAGCAGGCCAGGTTGAGGATTACCCCGACCACCGCCGCGGTAATCGCCGTCAGCGGTGCGGTGAATTTCAACGCGTTATGGGTCGATTCCACCAGCGGGCCGCCGGCCAGGATGAACAGGAACGAGGGCAGGAACGTGAACCAGGTCACCAGCGTGGCCGCGACGGCCCCGGCGAGGAAGGCCTGTTCGGGGCCGAACACCTGCATCACATAACCTCCGACGAAACCGACGAAGGCCACGACCATGATCAGCGGCCCGGGCGTGGTTTCGCCCAAGGCCAGGCCGTCGATCATTTGTGTCGGTGTCAGCCAGCCGAAGTGCCCGACGGCGCCTTGGTACACGTAGGGCAAGACCGCATAGGCGCCGCCGAAGGTCAGCAGCGCGGCCTTGGTAAAGAACCAGGCCATTTGCGTCAACGTGCCGCCCCAGCCGAACACGGCGGTCAGCAGGCCCATGGGCACGATCCACAACAGGGCACCGACCACCACCAGGCGGGTCAACCTGGCGGCGCTGAACCGGGCATGCTCCGGGGTTGGCGTGTCGTCGTCGATCAAGGCAGGGCCGAAGGATTTGTGTCGGGTATCGTGACCGCCCAGGCTGAATTTTTCCGGTGCCCAGCGACCGCCGAAATAACCGATGGCAGCCGCACCCAGCACGATCAGCGGGAAGGGGAGATCAAGGGCGAAGATCGCGGTGAACGATGCCGCCGCAATCGCCCACAGCCAATTGTTCTTGAGCGCGCGGGAGCCGATCCGGTGGGCGGCATGCACCACGATGGCCGTCACGGCCGGTTTGATGCCATAGAAAATACCGGCCACCACCGGCACTTCGCCAAAGGCGATGTACAGCCACGACAACGCGATGAGAATGAACAGCGAAGGCAGCACGAACAACGCGCCGGCGATCACTCCACCCCAGCTTCGGTGCATCAACCAGCCCAGGTACGTCGCCAATTGTTGGGCCTCAGGCCCCGGCAGCAACATGCAGTAATTGAGGGCGTGCAGGAAGCGCCGCTCGGAAATCCAGCGCCGCCGTTCCACCAGTTCCTGGTGCATGATCGAGATCTGCCCCGCTGGGCCGCCGAAACTGATGAAGCCCAGTTTGAGCCAGAACCAGAACGCCTCGCGCAGACTGACGGCGCCGGGTCGGGTCAGGGCCTGTTCATCATCGATTCGGGTCGGTTGGCTCATGGTCGATGGGGCACTTGGAAGTCAAAGGCGACCATACGTTATGGGGCGTTACGCAATTTAGATAGCCCCAGGAAGGTTTGCTTGTAAAAAACAGTCCTTCAACGCTGTCGCAAGTGCGGGTGTGCATGCTCTCGCCACGGGAATTTCTTCGTTCTGAATCAGGCATTTTTGCAAGCCCAGGTGCGGGGTTTTGGATCCACTCCAGCCACCCATCGGCTCCGCTGCACAGGCAAATTGCCGCCTTACAAGCGGTAGGCTAAGCTCACGAATATTGGGGGTTATGCGCGAATTCGCGCATGCTTTGCCCTCTTCAGGAATTCGCTTGCCAATCCCCATCTACGATCCTTTTCATATCCCAGCCGGTGCCCTGAAACGCCTGCCGCTGCTCAAGGCTGCGGTTACGTTTATCGCGGCGGTATGCCTGTGCCTGTGCGGTTTGCTTTACTTGCAGTTGGAGCAATCCCGCAGCCACGACGTGGCGTCGGCCCGCATCGCCTCGGCCACCCTTACCCGGGCCATGGCCCAGCAGGCCCAGGACACCTTCCTCCAGGCCGATCTGGTCCTGGCCAGTCTGGCGGATTGGATCCAGGTCGACGGTTTTGGTCCTGCGGTTCAGCCACGCTTGCAGCAAACCTTTGCCCGTCGCGTGCAATCGCTTGAGCAGTTGCATGGCCTGTTCCTGTTCGACAAGCGCGGCCATTGGGTCATTACCTCCTTCGAGGACCTGCACAGGGGGGCAGGGGTGGCGGATCGAGAGTATTTCGTTTTCCACCAGCAGAACGCCTCCCTGGTCCCCCATATCGGCCCGGCGATCCGCAGTCGGCAAAACGGTGAGTGGATCATCCCGGTTTCCCGGCGCTTGAATGACCGAGACGGCAACTTCCAGGGTGTGTTGCTGGCCGGCATCAAAATGTCCTACTTCGACCGGTTCTTCAAAAGCTTCAGTCTGGATGAGCAAGGCGAGATGGCCCTGGCTTTGTCTGACGGGACGCTGTTGGCCCGGCGCCCCTTCGATGAGGCGCGGATCGGCCGCCCGTTGGCCGAGGAAGGGATCTACAACCATACCGCGGCCAACGGGATGTCTGGTGATGCGATCATCCGTTCAGATGTCGACGGTGTCGTCAGGTTGTATGGGCATCAACATTTACAGGCTTATCCGTTGGTGGTCACCGCCGCGGTGTCCGAAGAATCGATCCTGGCGGGCTGGCATGACCGGGCTTTCCAGTCCAGCCTCATCGTGGGCCTGGTGGTCCTGGGCATTTGCTTGTTCGGCTGGGTCTTCGTGCGCCAGGTACGCAACAGCGAAAAGATCGAAGCGGACTTGCGCAAGGCGCAGGAGGCGTTGGAACTGATTGCCACCCATGACAGCCTCACCGGGCTGGCGAACCGACGTCTGTTCGAACGGGCCCTGGACATCGAGTTCGGTCGGGGCGCTCGTCAGCGCAGTCCCTTGAGCCTGATCATGCTCGACATCGATTTTTTCAAACGCTACAACGACGCCTATGGGCACGTGGCCGGGGATCACTGCCTGGCGGAAGTGGCCAAGGTGCTCAAGAGTTGCTGCCATCGCAAGGCCGATCTGGCGGTACGGTATGGCGGCGAAGAGTTTGCGGTACTGCTGCCCGACACGAACCTTTCGGGGGCCATGGCGTTGGCCGAGCAGATCCGCCGCAGCGTCATCGACAAGCACATCACCCATTCCGGCTCCCCGACCGGCTTCCTCACGGTGAGCCTGGGCTGCTATGCCTTTGTGCCCAGCAGCCTGGACAGCATCGAAGTCTTCATCCAGCGCGCCGATGCGGCGCTATACCAGGCCAAGCACAGTGGCCGCAACCGAGTGGCGGTGTTATCGACAGAAGGCGGGCTGGATACGCTGGCGCGCTCGGATCGTTGAGAGCGATTGGAACATCGGCCATGGGCTGACGAAGACCCGTTGCAACCACCGCACCGGGTTGACGGTCACAGCCAGTAACGTGACGTTTCGAGTGCTGGGTCTATGAAAAACCTGCGGATCGCGACCTTCAATATCAATGGCATCCGGGCACGGCTGCCCAACCTGCTGGAATGGCTGGAGCGGGAAAAACCCGACATTGTCTGTTTGCAGGAGCTCAAAGCCGTGGACAAGGATTTCCCGGCGGCGGAGCTGGAGTCGGTGGGGTACGGGGCAATCTGGCACGGGCAGGCGTCCTGGAACGGTGTCGCGATCCTGGCCCGTGACGCGCAGCCGTTGGAGAGCCGCCGAGGCCTGCCCGGTGGAGATGACGACAGCCACAGTCGCTATCTGGAGGCGGCGGTGCACGGCGTGCTGGTGGGGTGCCTCTACCTGCCCAACGGCAATCTGCAACCGGGCCCCAAGTTCGACTACAAGTTGGTCTGGTTCGAACGGCTGATCGAATACGCCCAAGGGCTGCAGGCCAGCGACCATCCCGTGGTGCTCGCCGGTGACTACAATGTGGTGCCCACCGACCTGGACATCTACAACCCGCGCTCCTGGCTCAAGGATGCGCTGTTGCAGCCCGAAAGCCGCGAGTGTTACCAGCGGTTGCTGGCCCAGGGCTGGACCGATTCGCTGCGCCATCTGTATCCGGACGAGCGCCTCTACACCTTCTGGGATTATTTTCGCCAGCACTGGCAAAAGAACTCCGGACTGCGCATCGATCATCTGCTGCTCAATCCGGTCGCCAGCGCCTACCTGAGCGAAGGCGGGGTGGACGCCTGGGTCCGGAACCAGCCCCACCCCAGCGACCATGCGCCTACCTGGATCCGGCTGGCTTCGCGTAAACGGCGCTGACGGGGCCGATTGTTGTCTCTGTGAAGGGAATGCCTTATACCTGCGCCCATTAGCCGTGCGCTTGTTGTGAGCGCTGGCCGCCCCCGGAAAAGGACAACCGTCATGAGTCATCCCCAACTGAGCGATACGACCCGTTATCTGCGGCGCCTGGGTTTCGACGCACCACCGGCGCCGACGCTCGACACCTTGCGCCAACTGCAATGGCGGCATACCGCTGAATTCCCCTTTGAAACCCTGTCGACATTGCTGCGTCAGCCTGTGCCCATCGACCTTGAATCGGTCGAACGCAAGGTTTTCGAAGAGGGGCGTGGCGGCTATTGCTATGAACTCAACCAGTTATTCCTGGCGCTGTTGCAGACATTGGGTTTCGATGCCCGTGGCATCACTGGGCGCGTGGTGATGAATGCGCCGGAGGACGCCTGGCCTGCCCGGACCCATCGGCTGAGCCTGGTGACGATCGACGGTGTGCGCTATATCACCGACGTCGGTTTTGGCGGCATGGTGCCCACCGCGCCGCTGCTGCTGGACAGCCGTGATACCCAAGTCACGCCCCATGAGCCGTACCGCATCGAGACCCCTGCGGACGGCTATCTGTTGCGCGCCAACGTCGCCGGCGAATGGCGGCCGATGTACCTGTTCGACCTGCAACGCCAGGAAGACATCGATTACACCGTCGGCAACTGGTATGTCTGCAACCATCCGGAGTCGCCGTTCATGGGCCGGTTGATGGTGGCCCGCACCGGTGACGGATTGCGCAAGACCCTGAACGGCAACAGCTACGCCGTGCATCGCATAGGGCAGGAGAGCGAGCGGCGCGTGATCGTCGATGCCGATGAGTTGATCGACCTGCTGGAACAGGCGTTCAGCCTGCGCGTGCCGCCACGGGAGCTGTTGCGGCCCGCGCTTGTGGGGTTGCTTCAAGGATAAAAGGCGGTTGGCCGCAGGCCTGTTCCGAATGTGTACACGATAAGTTGTATACAACTCTATGGACATTTGTCCTGAGTTTTGAATACAGTGTGCCCATAACAAAAAACAGGGAATCCCCGAACCATGAAAACGCCCCATGTTTCACTCCCACGGCCCGAGGACGAAAACCTCGGCGTCGGCGCGAATATGGCTTACGGCCTGCAACATGTGTTGACCATGTACGGTGGCATTGTCGCCGTACCGTTGATCATCGGCCAGGCGGCCGGGCTTTCGCCGGCGGACATCGGCCTGTTGATTGCTGCGTCATTGTTCGCAGGGGGCCTGGCCACGTTGCTGCAAACCCTCGGCCTGCCGTTTTTCGGCTGCCAGTTGCCTTTGGTGCAGGGCGTATCGTTTTCGGGCGTCGCGACCATGGTGGCGATTGTCGGCAGCGGCGGGGAAGGGGGCTTTCAAGCCATCCTCGGCGCGGTGATTGCAGCGTCGCTGATCGGTCTGCTGATCACCCCGGTGTTTTCACGCATCACCCGGTTCTTTCCGCCACTGGTCACGGGCATTGTGATCACCACCATCGGCCTGACCCTGATGCCGGTGGCGGCGCGTTGGGCGATGGGTGGCAACAGCCACGCCGCCGATTTTGGCAGCATGGCGAACATTGGCCTGGCCGCCGTGACCCTGGTGCTGGTGCTGCTGTTGAGCAAAATGGGCAGCGCAACCATCTCCCGTTTGTCGATTCTGTTGGCGATGGTCATGGGGACGGTCATCGCGGTGTTCCTCGGCATGGCGGACTTTTCATCGGTCAGCCAAGGCCCGATGTTCGGCTTCCCGACACCGTTCCATTTCGGCATGCCGACGTTCCATATCGCCGCGATCCTGTCGATGTGCATTGTGATCATGGTGACCCTGGTGGAAACCTCTGCCGACATCCTGGCGGTGGGCGAGATCATCGACACCAAAGTCGACTCCAGGCGCCTGGGTAACGGCCTGCGGGCGGACATGCTGTCGAGCATGATCGCGCCGATCTTCGGTTCCTTCACTCAGAGTGCCTTTGCCCAGAACGTCGGGCTGGTGGCCGTGACCGGAATCAAGAGCCGTTTCGTGGTGGCGACCGGTGGGGTGTTCCTGGTGGTGCTCGGCCTGTTGCCGTTCATGGGCCGGGTGATCGCCGCAGTGCCGACCTCGGTGCTGGGCGGTGCTGGCATCGTGCTGTTCGGCACGGTGGCTGCCAGCGGCATCCGCACGCTGTCGAAAGTCGATTACCGCAACAACGTCAACCTGATCATCGTCGCCACCTCCATCGGCTTCGGCATGATTCCTATTGCTGCGCCGAATTTCTACGACCATTTCCCGAGTTGGTTCGCGACCATCTTTCATTCGGGCATCAGTTCTTCGGCAATCATGGCGATCGTGCTGAACCTGGCATTCAACCACTTCACTGCGGGCAATTCCGACCAGCAGTCAGTCTTCGCAGCCGGCACCGAGCGGGTGTTGCGCTACCAGGACCTGGCGGCACTGCGCGAAGGCGACTATTTCAGTGACGGCAAGCTGCATGATTGTGATGGCAACGAGATTCCTGTGGTGGAGCCTGTTCACGAGGCGGCGGAGCATGGGCCGATCCGACTGAAAAGCAGCGAGCACGTCTGACAAATACCGGTTTATCAGCAGACATGAAAAAGCCTGTGATCGATGATCACAGGCTTTTTTGTGCCGCCCGGGAGGCGTTTACCAGCGGCCGTAATGACCCCGGGGCGGGCCGTAGTAGCCCCGTGGTGGCCCGTAATACACCGGTGCCGGGCGATAGTAGATAGGCTGTTCCACATACACCGGTTGCGGCTGATAGTAGACCGGTGGTGGGGCCTGGTAGTAGACCGGCTGCGGCTGGACGTAGACCGGTTGCTGCACATACACCGGCCGATCACGGTTGATGATGGCTGAGCCAACGATGGCCGAACCGACGATGGCACCAAAAACGGCGGGCCCCTCCCAACCACCACGACCGTGGGCGGATGCCTGGCCGGTGACCGCGAGTGCCCCCATGAGCAGGGCGATGATGGGAAGTCTACGATTCATGGCTGTTCCTCGTTTCGGCCCCGGCGCCTGTGGTCTGCAACAGACCCGATGAGGGTCGCGGGGATACTTGCTATGACAGCGATTTTCTCAGGATTTGCGACGCCGTTGGGTAAATATTGTGTAAGGTCTGTAGCGCTTTTCTTGACCGCGCCGCGTCATCCAGCGGCCTGAGATCGGGCCGGGCCTGGCGGTATCATCATCGAACAGACTTTTGGCGACGGTATTTCCGTCTGTCCGAAAGTGAATGCAAGGAGACACGCATGCAGATCAATCCCAACAAAGACACCCAACTGTGCATGTCGCTCTCGGGGCGTCCCGGAAACTTCGGCCTGCGCTTTCATAATCATTTGTATGAACAATTGGGGCTGAACTTCTACTACAAGGCGTTCAGCAGCCAGGACCTGCCTGGGGCGGTGGGTGGTATCCGCGCGCTGGGCATTCGCGGCTGCGGCGTGTCGATGCCGTTCAAGGAAGCCTGCATCGCCCTGGTGGACGAGCTGGATCCTTCGGCCGCCGCGATCCAGTCGATCAATACGATCGTCAATACCAACGGCCATCTGAAGGCCTACAACACGGACTACATCGCCATCGCCCAATTGCTGCAAAGCCATGCCGTGCCCCAGGATTCGACCTTTGCCCTGCGCGGCAGCGGCGGTATGGCCAAGGCTGTGGCCAGTGCCTTGCGCGATGGGGGCTACAAGAACGGGCTGATCGTTGCCCGCAATGAAGCCACCGGGCGAGCCCTGACCGAGTCCCTGGGGTATGAATGGCAAGCGGAACTGGGCGCCCGGCGGCCGCAGATGCTGATCAACGTCACGCCGATCGGCATGACCGGCGGCCCGGAAGCCGACCAGCTGGCGTTTGAACCCGAGACCATCGCCGCGGCCGAGACCGTGTTCGATGTGGTGGCGATCCCGTCGGAAACGCCGCTGATCGTACGCGCCCGGGCCGAAGGCAAACGGGTCATCACCGGGTTGGAAGTCATTGCGATCCAGGCCCTGGAGCAGTTCGTGCTGTACACCGGTGTGCGGCCCAATCTGGAGCAATTCGAAAAAGCCGTGGCCTTCGCCCGGTCGGCGTAGGCGCCGCTACTCCAGCCGCGCCAGGCGTTCTTCCAGTGCCGCGATCCGCGCTTCGAGCTCCTCGATGCGTTCCAGCGAGACACCGCCGCCGGCGCCACGCTCCACCGGGTGCTGGCGGGCGGCGAGAATCGCTTCGACGTCCGCCGGGTCACCCATGGCGTGCACATAACGGTCTTCGCGCTGGCCGGCCTGGCGTGGCACCAGCAACGCCAGGCCGCGGGCGATCAGACGTTCGAGCTGGTGCACCACTTGTTCGGCGTCTTCGAAGTCGTGCATCCGTCCGCTGCGGGTCAACAGCTCATTGACCGTTTGCGGGCCACGCAGGAACAGCAGGCCCATCAGGACCACCTGGGCCGGTACCAGCTCCAGGGCTTTGTCGACCCGATGCTCCCAGCGGTCGGCGCGGCTGCCCATCACCAGCTTGGTGAAACCGCGCCCTTCCAGCGCCCGCAGGCTCTGGCCGACCTGGCCCGGGTTGAGGTTCATCACCGGTTCGCGGCTGGTTTTCTGGTTGCAGGCCAGTACCAGGGCGTTGAGCGTCAACGGGTAGGTCTCGGGGTTGGTGGCCTGTTTCTCGACCAGCGCGCCGAGGATGCGGATTTCCGTGCTATTGAGCCGTGGTTCTTCAGCCTGCTGTTGTTCTTCGATGCTCATCGCGCGTTCCCTATGCTGTGGAAGCCGCCTAGCCTAATCCTTGCGTAATAAAAGACAAGCCGTGCAACAAGGCGTGGCTATAATCGCAGCCGTTTGATCATTCTTTCCTGCCACCTGCATGAGATTGCCATGACTATTTCCCTGTACGCCGCTTCCGTCCCGGTTTTCAAGCAGATGCTCAACGCATTGAGCGATGTTCTGAACAAGGCCGAAGCCCACGCCACCGCGAAGAACATCGACCCGAACGCTTTCCTGCAAGCCCGCCTGTACCCGGACATGTTCCCGCTGGTGCGCCAAGTGCAGATCGCGGTGGATTTCGCCAAGGGTGTGTCCGCCCGCCTGGCCGAGGTCGAGGTGCCGAAGTATGAGGACAGCGAGACCACTTTCGCCGAGCTGCAAGCCCTGATCGCCAAGGTATTGGCCTTTATCGACGGCATCAGCCCTGCGCAGATCGATGGCAAGGAAGGCATCGAAATCGTTACCCGCCCGGGGACGCCGAAGGAGAAGCGCTTCAGCGGCCAGAATTATCTGCTGACCTACGGCCTGCCGCAGTTCTTCTTCCACGTCACCACCACTTATGCATTGCTGCGCCACAATGGCGTGGAAGTGGGCAAGCGCGACTACATGGGCGCGTTCTAACCCCGCAGGCATGAAAAAGCCCGGGACGGTGTGGGCCGTTCCCGGGCTTTTTTGTGGCTGTCTGTTACATCCTCGACGCCGCTATCGCGAGCAAGCTCGCTCCCACAAAGGATTGGTGGCGTAGCGGCTATTGTGTGAGCGCCGCTGCCCCTGTGGGAGCGAGCCTGCTCGCGATGACAAGCCCACAGCCACAGCAATTGTCACGCCGTACGGGCGAGCTTCTCTTCCTCACCCAGGCACGCCGCCGCCGTGAACAGCACATCCGTCGACGAGTTCAACGCCGTCTCCGCCGAGTCCTGCAGGACACCGATGATGAATCCCACCGCGACCACTTGCATGGCGATCTCACTGGGGATGCCAAACAGGCTGCACGCCAGGGGAATCAGCAACAGCGAACCGCCGGCCACCCCGGATGCACCGCACGCGCAAATGGCGGCGACAACGCTCAGCAGCACGGCGGTTGGCACGTCCACCACAATACCCAGGGTGTGTACGGCCGCCAGGGTCAGTACGGTGATGGTGATGGCGGCGCCGGCCATGTTGATGGTCGCGCCCAGGGGGATCGACACCGAATAGGTGTCTTCGTGCAGGCCCAGGCGTTTGCTCAGTTCCAGGTTCACCGGAATATTCGCCGCCGAGCTGCGCGTGAAAAACGCCGTGATGCCACTTTCCCGCAGGCAGGTGAACACCAGTGGGTAAGGGTTGCGACGCAGTTTCCAGAACACGATGAGTGGGTTGACCACCAACGCCACGAACAGCATGCAACCGATCAGTACAGTGAGCAGTTGCAGGTAGCCGAGCAGGGCGCCGAAGCCGGACGTGGCCAGGGTCGAGGCCACCAGCCCGAAGATCCCCAGCGGGGCGAAGCGGATGACCAGGCGCACGATCACGGTCACGCCGTTGGACAGGTCTTCGAGCACGGTACGCGTGGTCTGGCCCGCATGACGAATGGCGATGCCCATGCCGATGGCCCAGGCCAGGATGCCGATGAAGTTACCGTCCATCAGCGCCCGGACCGGGTTATCCACCACGCTCAGCAGCAAGCTTTGCAGCACCTCGCTGATGCCTCCGGGCGCTGTGACCGCGACGTCTTGGGTCGACAGCACCAGGCTGGACGGAAACAGCGTACTGGCAACCACCGCGACCACCGCCGCGGCGAAGGTGCCCAGCAGGTAGAGAAACAGGATGGGGCGGATATGGGTTTCCTGGCCGTGCTTGTGGTTGGCGATGGACGCCATGACCAGCACGAACACCAGAATCGGCGCCACGGCCTTGAGTGCGGACACGAAGACCTTGCCAATGAACGCGGTGGATTTCGCCAGGTCGGGCGCCAGCCATGCCAGGACAATACCGGCGATCAGGCCAATGATGATTTGCGTCACCAGGCTGGTGCGTTTGAGGCGTTGCAAAGGGGTAACGGACGAAGCTGTCATAGCGGCATCTCTGATTTTATTGTGTTCAACGGTCGACGAATCAGGGCAACAAGCGGGCAGGCCACATGAGCGGACCGAGAGAAAGTAGGGCATTTGCAGGCCGCGGACTTTATCACAGCCGATGAAAAATCTGACGGACCTGTGACAGTCCGTCACCCTTATCCGGGTCATGCCGAGCGTTTGTATGACGCACGCATTCTGTTAGGCTTTGTCGCTCTCACTTTCTTTCCGCCAGCGGGCCTCCGGCTAACGCTGGTGTCGTCGTTTTGCTGGAGTTCTGCATGTTGTTACCCATTTTCCTGTTGTCGGCCGCCGGTTTTACCGTGCTGACCACGGAATTCGTCATCGTTGGCCTGTTACCGTCCATTGCCCGCGACCTGCACGTCACCATTCCCCAGGCGGGGCTGCTGGTGACGTTGTTCGCGTTTACGGTAGCGGCCTTCGGGCCATTCCTGACGGCCTGGTTCGCTCGCTTCGAGCGGCGCAAGCTGTTTATCAGCGTGCTGGTGATGTTCGGCCTGGCCAACCTGCTGGCCACCTTCGCCCCCAACATCTGGGTGATGGCCATTGCCCGGTTGATCCCGGCCCTGGGCCTGCCGGTGTTCTGGGCGCTGGCCAGTGAAACGGCGGTGGACATTGTCGGGCCGCAGCTGGCCGGGCGGGCCATCGCCCGGATCGGCTTCGGCATCGTCTGCGCCACGGTGTTCGGCATTCCAGTGGGCACGTTGATTGCCGATGCGTTTGGCTGGCGCAGCGCGTTTGCGATCCTGGCGGTCATTGCCTTCGCCAAGGCCTTGTTGCTGTTTATCTATTTGCCGAAAACCAATTTGCACCAGCATCAGGTGAGCTTCCGCTCCCAATTGAAGATCCTGCGCAGCCCACTGATGCAGGGGCACGTGCTGTTGTCGATCCTGGTGTTCAGCGGCATGTTCACCGCCTACACCTATCTGGCGGATATCCTCGAGCGCCTCGCCGGATTCGATGGCACCTTGGTGGGCTGGTGCCTGATGGGCTTTGGTGCAGTCGGGCTACTGGGCAATTCCCTGGGCGGCCGTGCGGTGGACCGGCATCCGTTGATTGCGTCGATGGTGTTCTGCCTGTTCCTGATCGGCGGCATGGTGGCGTTGGTGCCGAGCATTCATTCGCCCCTCGCGCTGGCGGCGGCGATGGGCATCTGGGGCGTGACCCAGGCCGCTTTGTTCCTGGTCAGTCATGTGCGGCTGATGAAGGCGGCCCCGCAGGCGCCGGCGTTTGCCGCCTCGTTGAACATTGCCGGGGCCAACCTGGGGATTGGCCTGGGGGCGATGGTTGGTGGCCGAGTCATCGATAACCTGGGCCTGGGCAGTGTCGGGTTCGCGGCGGCCGGGTTCATCTTTGTGTCGATTCTGCTGGCGTTGCTGCTGATGACCGTCAAGCCCCGTGCGACTTGCATGGATGGCTAAGTGCTGAACAACTCGCGACGCGCACCTTCGGCAATCGCGACGATGCCGGGGTGGCTGACCTTGCGTTCCACGGAAATGGCGTAGAAGGACTCACTCACCGCATCGGTCTGGCCGATCACTTCTACGCCGTATTGGCGCTTGACCTCTTCGGCAATCACGCTCGGGCCGATGAAAATCCCGCTGCCGGATTGACCGAAGGCCTGCATCAGTGCGCTGTCGTCGAATTCGCCGACGATGCGCGGCTGGATCTGTTGTTCGGCGAACCAGCGTTGCAAGCGGCTGCGCACCACGGTCTCCGGCCCGGGAATCAGCAGCGGAGCGTCATGCAGGCCATGGGGGAAATCCTGCCCGTAGCGTTCGGCCAGCGCGGCGGTGGCGAAAAAACTGATCCCGCATTCCCCCAGTTTCTGGCTGTAGCCCTTGATGTCCAGGTGAGTCGGCATCGGACTATCGGAAATCACCAGGTCCAGACGCTGGATCGCCAGGTCCGCCAGTAGCCGTTCGAGCTTGTCCTCGCGGCAGGTGATGCGCAGCGGCTCACTCAACTCCATGGTCGGCGCCAGCAGTCGATAGACGATGGATTTGGGCACCACATCCGCCACCCCGACCCGGAACAGGGTCTGTTGTTCGTTGGGCTGGGCCCGCAGCATCAGTTCCAGTTCGCCGCCCAACTGGAACATGTGTTCGGCGTAGGGGAGCGTCTGGCGGCCGGCTTCGGTCAGTTCCAACTGCCGCCCGACACGGCGAAACAGTTTGATGTTATAGGTCTGCTCGAACAGGGAAATCTGACCGCTGATGGTCTGTGGCGTCAGGTTCAACTGCTCGCACGCGCGCACGATGCTGCCGGTTTTCGCCACCACCCAGAAGTAATGCAGCTGTCGATAATTGAGCATGGGATCACATTGCTTCGTAAAAACCGAAGTATAACCGCTGAAAATACGAATTTTCCTGAAGTATTCGCGTCTCTAGAATGCCTCGCCATTGGTGGGCCACTTTTTGTGCTCCTTTTATTCTCCCAAGAGGCATTGATTCCATGACATACAAATCCCTGGGGCTGGCAGCCCTGTTGGTGATGTCCGTAACGACACTGGCAGGTTGTGAACAGGCTGAAAAAAGTGCCCAGCAACTGATGGGACAGGCAGCGGAAACCGCCAAGCAAGCCATCGACGAGACCCACAAGGCCGCCGAACAGGCGATCAGCGAAGCCACCGGTGGCTTGATCAGCCCGAAGAAAGAGCCGGCGGACGAAGCTGACGAAACACAAACCCCTACCAAAACCATCTAACGCGTCACATCAGTCAGGACTGACCCATGGATTATCTTTTACAGCTCGCCGCCAGCCCCACCGCGTGGATTGCCCTGGCGACTCTGGTCGTGATGGAAATCGTGCTAGGCATCGATAACCTGATCTTCATTTCGATTCTGACCAACAAGCTGCCCGTACAGCATCGTGCCAAGGCGCGGCGGATCGGTATCGGCATGGCGCTGATCCTGCGCCTGGGCTTGTTGAGCACCATTGCCTTCATTGTGCAGTTGACCGAACCGGTCATCGAAATCCTGGGCCAGGCGTTCTCTTGGAAAGACATGATCCTGATCGCCGGTGGCCTGTTCCTGCTGTGGAAAGCGACCACTGAAATCCACCACAGCATGGATCCTGCGCCAAATGATCCCAAGTCGGCCACGTCCGGCGTGACCCTGGGCTTTGCCGCGGCCATCGGTCAGATCCTGATGTTGGACCTGGTGTTCTCCATCGACAGCATCATCACCGCCGTGGGCATGACCGAGCATTTGCCGATCATGATCATCGCCGTCGTCGTATCGGTGCTGGTGATGCTGTTGGCGGCTGAACCGCTCGCCAAGTTCATCAATGACAACCCGACGGTAGTCATGTTGGCTCTGGGCTTCCTGATCATGATCGGCATGACGCTGATCGCCGAAGGCTTCGGCGCCCATGTACCGAAAGGCTATATCTATGCGGCCATGGCGTTCTCGGCGGCGATCGAGGTGTTGAACATGTTGTCCCGTCGGGCCAAGGAAAAGGCGCTGGCCGACAACGCCTGATTCCAGGCAGACAGAAGCCACCCGGGTCCAGGCCCGGGTGGCTTTTTTTATTTGAGCGTTATGGGTTTGAACGTGAAGGGTCAGTGTGCGGCGGCGTGGCGTCGGGCAGGTTTGGCGGCTTTTTCCGATGGCGCAGGTGGCGCATGATGATGGCGCCGAGCGATTCGAAGCACTCCCCACAGCATGGCCGTGGCTACGCTCAGCCAGCCGAATATCAGCATCAGGATTGTCGTGGTCAGGCTCATTCGTGCCTCCTTCTATCCCCGGTTCGGGATATCGCACCCAGTACAATGGACAGTCTAGTCGCTCAAGTGTTGCAACTGATCGATCCATGGCGTTGGGGTTCGGATCGGTTCGTTCTATTGCCGCCGTAAAACGATGCTTATGGCTATACCCAGGGCTGTGCGCACCTTATGATCGTCGACCCAAGCCCGGCCCGGATGCCGGGTGCCTGAACAAGAGAGTCGTCATGTCGCCGGTCATTTCATCGTTTCGATCACTGGTACTGGCGGTGTCCTGCCTCGTCGCCCTGGCGGGTTGCGCGGGCAGCGTATCGCCGCAGATCCAGCGCCTGCCCGAGCGGGTGGAGCTCAATAGCGTGCCGTTCTACCGTGGCGAAATGTACCAGGGGGCTCCGCAGTCCCTGGCCGCCTTGTTGACGTTGCAAGGCACTGTGATCACCCCGGGGTTGTTGGAAAAACCATTGCACCTGCCCGGTGGCGAAGCCGATTTGCAGCAGAATATGCCCACCCTGGCACGAGAGTACGGGCTGCTGGTGTATCCCCTGGACGCCAAGCTGCCTGCGCTGTTGGAGCAGGTCGCGGCGGGCTATCCGGTGCTGGTGCGCTATATCGACGGTTCGGCGTTCTGGGCCGCGCCTCGGTATGGGATTCTCGCCGGCTACAACCGTCAGAAGCAGACGGTGTTGCTGCGTGCAGGCATGAACCGGCGGCAGTTGATGAGCTTCAGTGCCTTCGAGTCGGCCTTCCAGAGCGCCGGCGGCTGGGCGGTGCTGGTCCAGCGACCCACGCAGCTTCCCGCCAATGTCGACGCGCAGCGCTGGCTGAAAGCGGCGGCTGATCTGGGTGGGGCAGGGCAGGAGCAAGCCGCGGCGCGGGCCACCAAGGCCCTGGGCGCTGCGCATTGATCGAGCGTCCCGTTCGTCACTTGTCGGGCACGACCTCGCGGGCTTGAGGCTCTTATCGTCAGGGTTGGGGATTTTTCCGACCGTGATTGGAGGAGGCACGCATGGCACAGTCGAAAACACCTACGGGGCCACATTCATCAGAGCATTCCAGCGGTGATGACCTGGGATTCGATCCGGATTCGCCGGACCTTGAGGATCCCCAGGTCGATCCGGTAGGGCCGGCCAAGGCGCCCCTGGACAAGAAGGATGAGCGCAAGCCCAAGCCCTATGATCCGCTGGGTGACTTGAAGCCATAAATAACCTGTGGGAGCAAAGCTTGCTCGCGATGGTGGCAGACCAGTCAACGGCATTGTCGACTGGCCCATCCCTATCGCTAGCAAGCTTTGCTCCCACAGTTTTGTGCCGCTGAATTATTTGGAGGCTTCCACCACGCCACTCTGGCGGCTCTTGAGATTCTTGGCGGCCTTGTATTGCAGGGCCACCGCGGGCACGGCGGCGCTTTTTCCGGTTTCCACCCAGCTACGAATCCGGCTGGCGTCGGCGAAGTGCGTGTACTTGCCAAAGGCGTCGAGGATCACCAGCGCCATCGGGCGATTGCCCATTTTCGTCACCAGCACCAGGCAGTGGCCGGCCTGGTTGGTGAAGCCGGTCTTGGTCAACTGGATATCCCAGTTGGCCTTGTGGACCAAGTGGTCGGTGTTGCGAAATCCCAGGCTGTACACAGGCTTGCGGAAGGTAACGGTCTTTTCCTTGGTCGTACTCAGTTCGCTCAGCAGTGGGTACTTGCGGGCGGCGATCAACAGCTTGGTCAGGTCCCGGGCGGTGGAGACGTTGTTGATCGACAGGCCCGTGGGTTCGACGTAATGAGTGCTGGTCATGCCCAATGCCTTGGCCTTGGCGTTCATGGCGGCAATGAATGCCGCATAGCCGCCCGGATAGTGGTGGGCGAGGCTGGCGGCGGCGCGGTTTTCCGAAGACATCAGGGCGATCAGCAGTACGTCCCGGCGCGACAGTTCGCTGTTGAGCTTGACCCGGGAAAACACGCCCTTCATCTCTGGGGTGTTGGCGATGGTGATGGAAATGTATTCATCCAGGTTCTGTTTGGCATCCAGCACAATCAGGCCGGTCATCAACTTGGTCACCGAAGCGATAGGCACCACCACGTCCGGGTTGCTCGAATAAACGACTTTATCCGTCTGCAGGTCCAACAGCATCGCGCTGCCCGAGGCCACTTGCAGCTTGGCTGAATCCCGAGGGGCCGCGATGGTTTCCTGTGCAACGGCATTGTGCGTGATGAAGGGGCCTGTGAAAGCGATGAACAGGCTGATGATCGAAAGACGGATTTTCACGCGAGTAGACTCGATGGAGTTGAAGGTGCCGTTGAGCAACGACTTTTAAAGAAAACGTCGCATTTTAGGAGTATGGGCGATAGCAGCGCTATATGCCTGTATCGCCAAGGCTTGTGAATAAATAAAGTTTAATGAAGGGCGATTCTGGCGAATCGAATCTGAAAATCTTGTAGTTTGCGCGATCGATACCTGGCGGATAAGTCCAGGCCCCGGAAACACCTGTGGGAGCGAGCTTGCTCGCGATGGCAGTGTGTCAGTCAACTTGGATGTTGGCCGGTCCACCGCTATCGCGAGCAAGCTCGCTCCCACAGGGTCTTTGTTGGCGCGTCGATCAGCTATGCAGCGTCTCGGCCGCGTACAACGTGTTTTCCAGCAGGCAGGCCCGGGTCATCGGGCCTACGCCGCCGGGTACCGGGGTGATCCAGCCAGCGCGGGGCAGGGCGGTCTCGTAGACCACGTCGCCCACCAGCTTGCCGTCGTCCTGGCGATTGATGCCCACGTCGATGACGATGGCGCCTTCCTTGATCCACTCGCCCCTTACCAGCCCGGGTTTGCCGGCGGCCACTACCACCAGGTCGGCACGGCCGACATGGCCGGCCAGGTCCTTGGTGAAGCGATGGGTCACGGTCACGGTGCAGCCGGCCAGCAGCAACTCCATGGCCATCGGGCGGCCGACGATGTTGGACGCTCCCACTACCACGGCATCGAGGCCATACAGGTCCACGCCAGTGCTTTCCAGCAAGGTCATGATGCCTTTGGGGGTGCAGGGACGAAGCAGTGGGATGCGTTGGGCCAGGCGGCCGACATTATAAGGATGGAAACCGTCGACATCTTTGTCCGGGCGGATACGCTCCAGCAGTTTGGAGGCGTCGAGGTGTTCAGGCAGCGGCAACTGGAGCAGAACACCGTCGATGTTCGGGTCGTCGTTCAGGCGATCGATCAGATCGGCCAACGCTTGCTGGGTGGTTTCGGAAGGCAGGTCGTAGGCCTGGGAAAGGAAGCCGACCTCTTCACAGTCTTTACGCTTGTGCGAGACATAAACCTGAGAGGCAGGATCGCTGCCGACCAGGATCACCGCAAGGCCGGGCGTACGCAGGCCTTGCTGGCGGCGCTCGGTGACTCGTTGGGCGATCTGCTGGCGCAGGCTGGCGGCGATCGATTTGCCGTCGATAAGTTGTGCAGTCATTGCGCGTGGTTAACCATCGAGAGGGGAAAAAAAGAGAACGCATTCTCGCATGCCGGGGCGTGAGGGCAAAGGCGCTTGGTCTGCAAATTCCCCTAACCCCTTTAATTAAATGAATTTTTTTTAAAAAAGAGTTGACGACCTATCAGGCCGTCTATAACATTCGTCGCACTTGTCGGGCACAGCCTAGCACTGGTTAAGAAGGTGGAGCGGAGTTGGTTGTTTCAACTCGGCAAAACTGAAAGCACTTAGTTTGTAATCGTCCAAGAATACAGATTAAAAAGGCGCCCGTAGCTCAGCTGGATAGAGCATCCGCCTTCTAAGCGGATGGTCGCAGGTTCGAGTCCTGCCGGGTGCGCCAATTAGGCAGCTTTGGCACAAGTAAGGCAACAAGGCAATATGGTGGGCGTAGCTCAGTTGGTAGAGCACGGGATTGTGACTCCCGTTGTCGTGGGTTCGATCCCCATCGTCCACCCCATATTCTAGAAAGGCGCCAGATCTAACAATCTGGCGCCTTTGCTTTAAAAGCTTGATACGCGGATGTGGTGGAATTGGTAGACACACTGGATTTAGGTTCCAGCGCCGCAAGGTGTGAGAGTTCGAGTCTCTCCGTCCGCACCATACAAGTGGCTATTTAAATAGCAGAAAACGGCGCAGTACCTGAAAGGGGCTGCGCCGTTTTTGTTTTCAGTGGTTCTGTGTTTGGCGTCGGTACTGTTTTTGCGGTTGTGCGCAGCGGTCGGTTTGTCACGAATGTGTTTCGTGATGATGCGCGGTATGCCCGTTGGTCTCCTTGTGGGGCGGGGCGCTGCGCGACCGGAGAAGCGGCTTCTATATATAGAAGCGTTGGCGCAGAGCCTTGGACTGAATCGACTGTATTTGCAATCCGGGTGGGGCATGACCGTTTGCCCCGCCCTAAATCCGGCGCCTGTTTCCAGCGCGTTTTCAGTAGGGTGACTTCTTGAGTTTGACCTACTAGAATGCATGCCCTTGATTCTGGGGTCGGAAACGCCCGGCCAACGTCTGTGCAACGAGGAATATCCATGCAAGTTTCTGTTGAAAATACTTCTGCTCTTGAGCGCCGCATGAGCATCACCGTGCCGGCTGAGCGCATCGAGACTCAGGTCAACAAGCGTCTGCAGCAGACTGCCCAAAAGGCCAAAATCCCAGGTTTCCGCCCAGGCAAAGTGCCAATGAGCGTGATCCGTCAGCGTTACGAAGCTGATGCGCGTCAGGAAGCTGTGGGCGACGTGATCCAGTCTTCGTTCTACGAAGCGGTCGTCGAGCAGAAGCTGAACCCGGCCGGCGCACCGTCCGTCGAGCCTAAAGTGCTGGAAAAAGGCAAGGACCTGGAATTCGTCGCCACGTTCGAAGTGTTCCCGGAGTTCACGGTTGCCGGTTTCGAGTCCATCGCTGTCGAGCGCCTGAGCGCTGACGTGTCGGATGCCGACCTGGACAAGATGCTGGACATCCTGCGCAAGCAGAACACCCGTTTCGAAGTGACCGAGCGTGCTGCCCAGAACGAAGACCAGTTGAACATCGATTTCGTCGGCAAGGTCGACGGTGAAGTGTTCGCTGGCGGTTCCGCCAAGGCCACCCAGCTGGTACTGGGCTCCGGTCGCATGATTCCTGGCTTCGAAGACGGCCTGGTTGGCGCCAAGGCCGGTGAAGAGCGCGTTCTGAACGTGACCTTCCCCGAGGATTACCAGAACCTGGACCTGGCTGGCAAAGCCGCCGAGTTCACCGTGACCGTCAACAGCGTTTCCGAGCCGAAACTGCCTGAGCTGAACGAAGAGTTCTTCGCCCAGTTCGGTATCAAGGAAACCGGTCTGGAAGGTTTCCGCACCGAAGTTCGCAAGAACATGGAGCGCGAGCTGCGCCAGGCCATCAAGTCCAAGGTCAAGAACCAGGTCATGGACGGTCTGCTGGCCTCCAACCCGATCGAAGTGCCAAAGGCCCTGCTGGACAACGAAGTGAACCGTCTGCGCGTGCAGGCTGTTCAGCAGTTCGGCGGCAACATCAAGCCGGACCAACTGCCGGCCGAGCTGTTCGAAGAGCAGGCCAAGCGCCGCGTCGTGCTGGGCCTGATCGTTGCCGAAGTGGTCAAGCAGTTCGAGCTCAAGCCTGACGAAGCCCGCGTTCGTGAGCTGATCCAGGAAATGGCCTCGGCCTATCAAGAGCCTGAGCAAGTCGTGTCCTGGTACTACAAGAACGACCAGCAACTGAACGAAGTCCGTTCGGTTGTGCTGGAAGAACAAGTTGTGGATACTGTTCTGCAGAAAGCTAGCGTGACCGATAAAGCGGTCTCTTACGAAGAAGCGGTCAAGCCGGTGGAAGCTCCACAAGCCGATTGATGGTTCTGCGGTAAGAAATAAACACCCATAAGCCAGCCTTCGTGCTGGCTTATGCGTATTCAAGACATAACTATTTGGGAGTGACTGCGAGACATGTCCCGCAATTCTTTTTATCAGCAGAGCTCTGACATCCAGGCCGCAGGCGGCCTGGTCCCGATGGTTATCGAGCAGTCCGCCCGCGGCGAACGTGCCTATGACATCTACTCGCGTCTGCTCAAGGAACGCGTCATCTTCCTGATCGGCCCCGTTGAAGACTACATGGCCAACCTGGTCGCGGCGCAGCTGTTGTTCCTTGAAGCGGAAAACCCGGACAAGGATATCCATCTGTACATCAACTCACCTGGCGGTTCGGTGACTGCGGGCATGTCGATCTACGACACCATGCAGTTCATCAAGCCTGACGTCTCCACCATCTGCATCGGTCAGGCCTGCAGCATGGGTGCCTTCCTGTTGGCCGGTGGCGCCGCGGGCAAGCGTCACTGCCTGCCTAACTCGCGGATGATGATTCACCAGCCATTGGGTGGTTTCCAGGGCCAGGCGTCGGATATCGACATCCATGCCAAGGAAATCCTCCACATTCGTTCGCGCCTGAACTCGTTGCTGGCTCATCACACTGGCCAGAGCCTCGAAACCATTGAGCGCGACACCGAACGTGACAACTTCATGAGCGCCGAGCGTGCAGCCGAATACGGCCTGATCGACTCTGTGATCAACAAGCGTCAAATGCCTGCCTAAGCCGCTCAAAATGCAGGTGGTTGGGATGACCGGCCGCCTGCGGGCTTGAAAAAGCCCGCAATTGCCTTCATCTTGTGTTGCAAGCCTATCGGATTTGGATCGATCGAATGACTGACACCCGCAACGGCGAGGACAACGGCAAACTGCTTTATTGCTCCTTCTGTGGCAAAAGCCAGCATGAAGTGCGCAAATTGATTGCCGGCCCCTCGGTCTTCATTTGCGACGAGTGCGTCGACCTGTGCAATGACATCATCCGCGAGGAGGTGCAGGAAGCCCAGGCCGAGAGCAGCGCGCATAAATTGCCTTCGCCTAAAGAAATCAGCGGCATCCTTGATCAGTATGTGATTGGTCAGGAACGTGCGAAAAAGGTACTGGCCGTAGCGGTGTACAACCACTACAAGCGCCTGAACCAGCGTGACAAAAAGAATGACGAGGTCGAACTCGGCAAGAGCAACATCCTGCTGATCGGCCCGACAGGCTCGGGTAAGACCCTGCTTGCCGAAACCCTGGCTCGTTTGCTGAACGTTCCGTTCACCATCGCCGACGCAACCACTCTCACCGAGGCGGGTTATGTAGGTGAAGATGTCGAGAACATCATTCAGAAGTTGTTGCAGAAGTGCGACTACGATGTGGAAAAAGCCCAGATGGGTATTGTCTACATCGATGAAATCGACAAGATTTCCCGCAAGTCCGACAACCCGTCCATCACCCGGGATGTTTCCGGTGAAGGCGTGCAGCAGGCCTTGCTCAAGTTGATCGAAGGTACGGTCGCTTCCGTTCCACCCCAAGGTGGTCGCAAGCATCCGCAGCAGGAATTCCTGCAGGTCGACACCCGTAACATCCTGTTCATCTGCGGTGGTGCGTTCTCCGGCCTGGAAAAGGTTATTCAAAACCGTTCCACCCGTGGTGGCATCGGTTTCAATGCTGAAGTACGCAGCAAGGAAGAGGGCAAGAAGGTCGGTGAGTCCCTGCGTGAAGTCGAGCCTGACGATCTGGTCAAGTTCGGTCTGATCCCGGAATTCGTCGGTCGTCTGCCAGTCCTGGCGACGCTGGATGAGTTGGATGAAGCGGCGTTGATGCAGATTCTGACCGAGCCGAAAAACGCCCTGACCAAGCAGTATGCCAAGCTGTTCGAAATGGAAGGTGTAGACCTGGAATTCCGTTCCGACGCGCTGAAATCGGTCGCCAAACGTGCCCTGGAGCGTAAGACCGGTGCCCGTGGGTTGCGCTCGATTCTCGAAGGCGTATTGCTCGACACGATGTATGAAATCCCCTCGCAGTCTGAGGTGAGTAAAGTCGTGATCGACGAAAGCGTTATAGAAGGCAAGTCCAAGCCACTGTATATCTATGAAAACAGTGAGCCGGCTGCCAAGGCCGCACCGGACGCATAAGCGTCCCGCTGCCGGAATAAAGAAGGGGCCTTCGGGCCCCTTTGCTTTTAGCGTGTTTTAGACGTGTCTTAGCGCTTGTTTTTTTTCAAGGCTGCCCCCATCTTGGTTTCAAGCTTACTTCCATCTGTTTCCGGCCCTAGGGCCGCCGTAGAGGCGAAATCATGAAGACAACCATCGAATTGCCTCTCCTGCCATTGCGCGATGTCGTGGTGTATCCGCACATGGTTATCCCGCTGTTCGTGGGGCGCGAGAAGTCCATCGAAGCCCTCGAGGCTGCGATGACGGGTGACAAGCAGATTCTTCTGCTGGCTCAGAGAAATCCAGCCGACGATGATCCCGGCGAAGACGCACTGTATCGCGTAGGTACGATTGCAACGGTTCTGCAATTGCTCAAGTTGCCCGACGGCACCGTCAAGGTCCTGGTCGAAGGCGAGCAGCGCGGGACTGTCGAACGTTTCAGCGAAGTGGACGGCCATTGCCGGGCCGAAGTGTCGCTGATCGAAGAAGTCGATGCGCCCGAGCGTGAATCAGAGGTGTTTGTCCGCAGCCTGCTGTCGCAGTTCGAACAATACGTGCAACTGGGCAAGAAGGTGCCTGCAGAGGTCCTGTCGTCGCTCAACAGCATTGACGAGCCTGGGCGGCTGGTCGATACGATGGCGGCCCACATGGCCCTCAAGATCGAGCAGAAGCAGGAAATCCTCGAGATTATCGACCTGTCTGCCCGTGTCGAGCACGTGTTGGCATTGCTCGACGGCGAGATCGATCTGTTGCAGGTCGAGAAACGCATTCGCGGTCGCGTCAAGAAGCAGATGGAGCGCAGCCAGCGCGAGTACTACCTGAATGAGCAGATGAAGGCCATTCAGAAAGAGCTGGGCGATGGCGACGAAGGTCACAACGAAATCGAAGAGCTGAAAAAGCGCATCGATGCCGCTGGCTTGCCCAAGGATGCCTTGGCCAAGGCTCAGGCTGAGTTGAACAAGCTCAAGCAAATGTCGCCGATGTCTGCCGAAGCCACCGTGGTGCGCTCCTACATCGACTGGCTGGTCCAGGTGCCGTGGAAAGCCCAGAGCAAGGTACGTCTGGACCTGGCGCGGGCTGAAGACATCCTCGACGCCGACCATTACGGCCTGGAAGAGGTCAAGGAGCGCATCCTCGAGTATCTCGCCGTACAGAAACGCGTGAAAAAGATTCGCGGCCCGGTCCTGTGCCTGGTCGGTCCTCCCGGGGTTGGTAAAACCTCCCTCGCGGAGTCGATTGCCCACGCGACCAACCGCAAATTCGTACGCATGGCCTTGGGTGGCGTGCGTGACGAGGCGGAAATTCGTGGTCATCGCCGGACCTACATCGGTTCGATGCCAGGAAGATTGATTCAAAAAATGACAAAGGTCGGCGTGCGCAATCCGCTGTTCCTTTTGGACGAAATCGACAAGATGGGCAGCGACATGCGCGGCGATCCCGCTTCTGCGTTGCTCGAAGTGCTCGATCCCGAGCAGAATCACAATTTCAACGATCACTACCTTGAGGTCGACTACGACCTGTCGGACGTGATGTTCCTCTGCACCTCCAACTCCATGAACATTCCGCCGGCATTGCTGGACCGGATGGAGGTGATTCGTCTACCGGGCTACACCGAGGACGAGAAGATCAACATCGCCGTGAAGTACCTTTCGCCCAAGCAGATCCAGGCCAACGGGCTGAAAAAAGGCGAGCTGGAATTCGACGAGGAAGCGATTCGCGACATCATCCGCTACTACACCCGCGAAGCCGGCGTGCGTGGCCTGGAGCGGCAGATTGCCAAGGTCTGCCGCAAGGCAGTCAAGGAACATGCGCTGGAAAAACGCTTCGCGGTCAAGGTCACTGCGGACCTGCTGGAGCACTTCCTGGGTGTGCGCAAGTTCCGCTACGGCCTGGCCGAGCAGCAGGACCAGATCGGCCAGGTGACTGGCCTGGCGTGGACTCAGGTCGGTGGTGAGTTGCTGACCATCGAAGCGGCCGTGGTACCGGGCAAGGGGCAACTGATCAAGACCGGTTCCCTGGGCGACGTGATGGTCGAGTCGATCACCGCGGCGCTGACGGTGGTGCGCAGTCGTGCGCGGAGCCTGGGCATTCCCCTGGACTTCCATGAGAAGCGCGACACACACATCCACATGCCTGAAGGGGCTACGCCCAAGGACGGTCCAAGCGCCGGTGTAGGCATGTGCACGGCCCTGGTCTCGGCATTGACCGGCATCCCGGTGCGCGCCGATGTCGCCATGACGGGTGAAATCACGCTGCGCGGCCAGGTCCTGGCGATTGGCGGCCTGAAGGAAAAACTGCTGGCGGCACACCGTGGCGGGATCAAGATCGTGATCATTCCCGAAGAGAATGTCCGCGATCTGAAGGAAATTCCTGACAACATCAAGCAAGATCTTCAGATCAAACCGGTTAAATGGATTGACGAGGTCCTGCAAATTGCGCTGCAATACGCGCCGGAGCCCTTGCCGGATGTGGCTCCTGAGATTGTCGCGAAGGAAGAAAAGCGAGAGTCTGACTCTAAGGAAAGAATTAGCACGCATTAATACGCATTGGCCTGGAGGGCCTTCCTTGACAGTTTTTTAGAGCCCTTGTTATAAAGCGGCTCTTAAGTGTCTGCAGGCCATTCAGCACTCGTTTTTGCTTTCACCAAAAAAACTTAGAATCATCTCAAATAGATATAAGGGGACTTAGAGTGAACAAGTCGGAACTGATTGATGCTATCGCTGCATCCGCTGATATCCCGAAAGCTGCTGCTGGCCGTGCGCTGGACGCTGTAATCGAATCCGTCACTGGCGCTCTCAAGGCTGGCGACTCCGTTGTTCTGGTTGGTTTCGGCACCTTCTCCGTGACCGATCGTCCTGCTCGTATCGGTCGCAACCCGCAGACCGGTAAGACGCTGGAAATCGCTGCTGCCAAAAAGCCAGGCTTCAAAGCTGGTAAAGCACTGAAAGAAGCCGTTAACTAAGGTTTCGTTGAGTTTATCCGGGTCGGGGTCATGCCTGGCTTGGCAGCGGAGCGGTAATATGGCCGGTTACAACCGGCCTGGCACGCCAGGGCTTGCAGGTTCGAGCCCGGTCCGCTCCGCCAGTTACGAGAAGGCGCATCCTCGGATGCGCCTTTCTTCTATCCGGATTCTACCCACGCTCCACGGTTGCCTAAATTTGAAGTTCAACCGTTTCTGGGGGACGCATGCTGCAGAATATCAGGGACAATTCACAAGGCTGGATTGCCAAGACCATCATCGGGGTCATCGTCGCATTGATGGCGTTGACCGGTTTCGATGCCATTTTCCAAGCTACTACCAACAGTAACGACGCGGCCAAGGTCAACGGCGAAAATATCAGCCAGAACGAGCTGAGCCAGGCGGTCGACATGCAACGCCGTCAGCTCATGCAACAGCTGGGCAAGGATTTCGACGCCTCCCTGCTGGACGAAAAAATGCTGCGCGATTCGGCGCTCAAGGGCCTGATCGACCGCAAGTTGTTGCTGCAAGGCGCACACGATGCGAAATTCGCTTTCTCCGAAGCTGCGCTCGATCAAGTCATCCTGCAAACGCCTGAGTTCCAGGTCGATGGCAAATTCAGTGCCGAGCGTTTCGATCAGGTGATTCGCCAGTTGGGTTACAGCCGTATGCAATTCCGCCAGATGCTGGCTCAGGAAATGCTGATCGGTCAGTTGCGCGCCGGCCTGGCGGGCAGCGGTTTTGTCACCGATGCCCAAGTGTTGGCATTCGCCCGCCTGGAAAAGCAGACCCGTGATTTCGCCACCTTGAGCATCAAGGCCGATCCTGCGTCGGTGAAGCTGACCGATGATGAGGTCAAGGCTTACTACGACCAACACGCCAAGGAATTCATGACGCCTGACCAGGTGGTCATCGATTACCTCGAGCTGAAGAAAGCCTCTTTCTTCGATCAGGTCAGCGTCAAGGACGAAGACCTGCAAGCGGCCTATCAGAAAGAAATCGCCAACCTGTCCGAGCAGCGTCGCGCTGCGCACATCCTGATCGAAGTGAATGACAAGGTGACCGAAGCCCAGGCCAAGGCGAAGATCGAAGAGATCCAGGCTCGCCTGGCCAAAGGCGAGTCGTTTGAAGCCCTGGCGAAGGAGTTTTCCCAGGATCCGGGTTCGGCGAACAATGGCGGCGATCTCGGCTATGCCGGCCCAGGCGTCTACGATCCGGAATTCGAAAAGGCCTTGTACGCCTTGAGCAAGGACCAGGTCTCGGCACCGGTCCGCACCGATTTCGGTCTGCACCTGATCAAGCTGCTGGGTGTCGAGGCGCCCGAAGTGCCGACCTTCGCCAGTCTCAAGGACAAGCTGACTCGCGAGTTGAAGACTCAGCAGGTGGAGCAGCGTTTCGTGGAGGCGACCAAGCAACTGGAGGATGCCTCGTTCGAAGCGTCCGACCTGGCGCAGCCGGCTCAGGACCTGAAGCTGACCGTCCACACATCGGCCCCGTTCGGTCGTGAAGGCGGTGAAGGGATTGCGGCCAACCGTGCCGTGGTCACTGCGGCGTTCAGCCCGGAAGTGCTGGATGAGGGTGCCAACAGCACCGCCATCGAACTGGACCCGGAAACCGTCGTGGTGCTGCGTGCCAAGGAGCACCGCAAGCCTGAGCAACTGCCCCTGGAAAAAGTGGCCGGGCCGATTCGTGCGCAACTGACCAAGGAACACGCCAGCGCAGCGGCCAAGACCCGCGCCGACGAGCTGATTGCCAGTCTGCGCGACGGTAAGACGGCATTGGACAAAGCGGTTGACGGCCAAGGCTGGAAACCCACCGAGGCGGCCACCCGCAACCAGGAAGGCATCGACCCAGCGGTGTTGCAAGCACTGTTCCGCATGCCCAAGCCTGAGTCCAAGGACAAGCCGACGTTCAGCAGCGTGACCTTGCCTGACGGCAGCCTGGTGGTCGTGCGTCTGAACGGCGTGAACGAAGCGGCGGCACCGACTGACGAAGAGAAAGCGGAATATCGTCGCTACCTTGCGTCCCGTGTGGGTCAGCAGGACTTCGCGGCCTATCGCAAGCAGTTGGAGAGTCAGGCGGATATCAAGCGTTTCTAATCGCTTGATGCTTTTTCAAACCTGGCTGTGATGCTGCTCACTTGAAAAAACGGCGCTTCTTCAGAAATGGGAAGCGCCGTTTTTTTTTGGTTTTTTTGGGGAGGGTGAGGGGGACATCCATTTCTTCGGTAACGGCTCAAGTGAACCGCATCGGGCCAAAATGCCAGGGTTTTTGTATCAGCTTGTTGCCCAAAAGCGGGTGTTCGTCGATCCACCGGATTAGCGTCTTTTTCCTGCAAACAACCCCCAGTAAACTTGTAACCCCCTTGAAACAAGATTAGCCACGCTGCCAGGTCGCGTTCTGTTGCACAATACGCCCCGGACCGTTTCTCTCAGGATGTTCAATGTTCAAATCATTTCACATGCGCACCGTCGGGCTTGCATTGGTGCTGGCCGCCGCAGCCGGTTGCTCGTCGAAGAAAGCCGCCATCTACGAGCACGAGAACTTCGATGATTCCGGCACGTTCTCGCGCACTTATCCCGTGAGTGACGCGGCGACCTGCGAGGCCGGGCGCCGGGCGTTGCTCAGCCAGGGCTACATCATCACCAGCAGCGATCCGAAGCTGGTCAGTGGCCACAAGAGTTTCCAGCAGACCGGCGAGACCCACATGGAGATCAGTTTCAACCTGGTCTGTGCCGAGGACGGTGGTGCCGGACACCGTGCGACCATGTTCGCCAACGCCCTGCAGGACCGTTATGCCCTGAAGAAAACCAACAACTCCGCCAGCCTGGGGGTGGGCGTGCTGGGGTCGGTGTCGATGCCGATCGGCTCTTCGGACGATTCGATGGTCAAGGTCGCCAGCGAAACCGTGTCGGCGGCCAAGTTCTATGAGCGTTTCTTTGCCTTGGTGGAGCTGTTCCTGCCCCCCGAAGCGAAGAAAGCTGCCGAGAAGGCCGAGAATGCCGATAAGCCAAAAACTGAGCTGGGTGTCCCGGAAACCAAGGCTGAGCCGGCCGCCTTGATGCCGGCTCCGGCTCCGGCTCCGGCTCCAGCTGCAGCACCTGCGTCGGAACCGGTTGCGCCTGCACCCGCAGCAGCCACGCCGGTAGAGGAGGCTGCGCCGGCCCCCGTCGAAACCGCCCCTGCGGTGTCGGAACCCGTCGCACCGCCGAGCGAGCCAGCGCCGATTGCGCCTGAGTCGTTCGAGTCTGCGCCGACGACGGAAACCGTGACACCGCCACCACCACCGTCCAGCTCGTTACCGGCCCCGAGCGAGCCGATCCAGCCGCTTCCGGCTTCCTGAGCTTCCCGTGGCAAGGCGTTACGCCCTGTCACACTTCACGCGGTAATTTCCCGACCCTGTGCTACGTTTAATTCATGAAGCCTTTGCTTCATGTTTTGTTCATAAAGCAGCTTTATGCTGATGCCAGCGCCATCAGGCATTGGATTCAATAACAGGGGAAGGACACGTAATGGACGATTATCAGGAAGAGCTGCTGGAATACCAGGCCTATGAACTGGACCCGCTGGAACCCGCCGAAGATGCAACGGAGTTGTAGGAGAACAGGCTAGCGCTTGAAGCTCAACGCCCTCTGTGACTACGACGAAATTCCCCGGGCGTCTGGTCGTTCCAGCGTTTGAAGGCTCGTTGAAAGGCCTCGGCTGAGGCAAACCCCAACAAGTAGGCGATTTCGCCGAACGCCAGTTCGGTATCGCGTATGTAGGTCATGGCCAAGTCGCGGCGGGTGTCGTTGAGGATGGCGCGAAATTGCGTGCCTTCCTCGGCCAGCTTGCGCCGCAGGGTCCAGGTCGGCAGTTTCAGGCGGGCCGCCACTTCTTCCAGGTCGGGTTCCCGGCCCCCGCTGAGCAACGGTCCCAGCAATTGAATGATGCGCTCACGCAGGCTGCGGGTGCGGGTCAGTTGTTCCAGTTCCCGCTCACACAATTGAACCATATGGTGCCAGGTGCTGGGGCAATGCTGTGGGTTGCGCTGGGCGAGGCTGTCCAGGCCCAGTCGCAGTTGATTCTGTTCGGCGCCAAACTGGATCGGGCAGTCACCGAGCGTGCGGTAAGCCTCCAGGTACGCCGGTTCCTCGAATTCGATTTCGATGCGTTCGGGCCGCAGCGCGATGCCGCTGACGCTGGACAGTTGGGCCAGCCAGCCGGCGATGATCGAATCCACCACGAAGCGGTTGTAGGCGTTATACGGGCTGATGGAATAGAACCGTAGCCAAGCGCCGCGGGCATCCTCATGAAAACTCGATTGGCCGCGATAGTTGGAGCCATACAGCGGCTCGAAGCGGATCATGCAGCGGGCCGCCTCGCGCACGGTCGGTGCCTGGGCAGCGGTAACGCCCGCCAGCCCGGCCTGGCTCAAGCGCCCGAGCTGACCCATGCGCAGGCCCAGGGCCGGGTCCTGGGTCTGTTGAATCGCGGCGTGGCCCAGGCGCATGTAGCGTGGGATCGACAGGCGTGCGCCGGGCTCGGCCAGGCGCGCGGCATCGAGGCCGTACTGCTCCAGCAAAGGCTTGGGGTCCTGCCCATGGCTGGCAATTGCGTCAGCCAGGCTGTGGACGAAACCTACTGACAGGTCCCCCAGGCGCATCGGCTGCGGTTTCATGCTCACAACCACAGGTTAAGCAGGCGCGCGCCACGGGCTTCGCCATCGGGGAAGTGCTGGCCGTTGTGGCTGATGAAACTCTGGCCGGCGCTACCGCTGTCCCAGAACTGGCCACGCAGGAACACGCTGACACCGCCCAGGGCTTGGCTGATGGGCAATTGACCGGTCAATGTCAGGCGATGCCAGGCTTGCCCCTCGCTCACTTCACCGGGCTTGAGGCTCACTTCGCTCGGTGTGGACAGGCCCTTATAACCGCTCCAGGGCTTGTCCCAGGCGCCGCGACCGATGATGAAGGCGGGCACCGCGATCAGTTGCGCGCCCTGTTCGTTGAGCTGCCGGTAGTGGAGCGGGTACCAGCTGTCGCTGCCGATCAGCACGCCCAGGCGCCCGGCGGGGGTGTCTATGACGAGGGGTGGGACCGGATGGTCGGCGCCCAGCACATCCTGCTGTTCGAAGACCGGATGTCGTTGGCGTTGCGGCTGGCCGATCGGCCGGCCATCGCTGCTGAACACCAGGCTGCTGTTGTACAGGGCGCCGCGGCCAATCTTCAGCTCGCCGTCGCTGACGCTGGGCTCGGGCAGCACGATGGAGCCGGCCACCAGGGTGACGCCGAACTCCTTGGCCAGTCCGCCGAACAGCGCTTGATAGTCGCGGGCCATGCCCTGGGCTTTCATGCGCAGGTAGGCATCCTCCAGGCGGTTATCGCCTTGGGCACTGACCAGCGCCTGGATAAACGCCAGTGGATTGCTGACCGCCAGCCAGTGCATGGCTTCCTTCAGGGTGGTGGCCTGGTACAACTCGTCTTTTTCGCCACCGATCATCAACCAGGTGCCGATGTGCTCGGGCAGGACCACCACGGTCTTGGCATTGAGAAAACCCTGGTCGCGAGCCGCCTGCAGGTAGGCCGCCAGTTTGCGGTGCAGGCGCTCGGGGCTCTGGTAGTCGGTGGGGAACAGTTCAGGCTGGATGCCCAGCAGGTTGCCGCGGTCGGCGGGCGTGCCCTGGTCGACCGCCAGGTTGATACGCAGGTCTGACAGGTAATGACCCGCCGGACGATCGGTCGTCCACAGTGCGTAGGTGACCAGGGCGGCAATCAAGGCCAGTGAAAACAGCAGGTACAGAAATTTGCGCATGGGGGAACAGTCAGCGGCCGTGTGCAGGTTCGTGATTTTTCATCAAGAGCTACGGGGCAGGGTACGGTAAAACAAGGGATTAGCGAAGGGCGGGCGCTGATTTGTACGCACGGCAAGCCCCCGCAGAGGGTGCCCAAGGAATCTTTGGTCACCCTCTGCGCCGGCAAGGCGCGCTAGTGACTTTTGGCCTTTCTGATCCGGATCAGAATCAGCAGCATGATCAACAGCACCGGTGGCGTCATGCCCAGCAGCGCTTCACGGGCCGAGAGGTTCGCGCCCAAGGTATGCAACCCGCTGTAGACCAACTTGAACAGGTTGATCAGGTAGTAGGTGATGGCAATGATCGACAGGCCTTCCACCGCGCGCTGGATCTTGATCTGTGCATCGGCACGGGCATTGAGGCTGCGCAGGATCTCGGCGTTCTGGTCTTCCATCTCCACTTGCACGCGGGCTTGCAGCAGATCACCCAGGTTGGCGACGCTCATCGCCAGTTGTTCGAGGCGCTGTTCGGTGGCTGCGCAATAACGCACCGTGGGTTTGAAACGCCGTTCGATGAACACGCCCAGTCGCTGGCAATCCCCCAGGTGACTTTCACGCAACTCCCCCAGGCGTTCGAACACCAATTGTGCGTAGGCGCGGGTTGCGCTGAAGCGGTGGCGATTCCTGACCGTGCTGCTGACCACCTGGCGAGACAGCAGGGCGATGTCCTCCAGCAGGGCCTTGGCATGCACGCCGCTGGCATTGGCGTTGCGTTCGGACAGGCTCACCAGGGTGCGATCGAATTCGTTCAGTTGCGGGTCCAGGGCCTTGGCGATGTTGAGCGACAAGGACGCCATCATGCGATAGGTCTCGATTTCCAGCAGGCGCCGGATCATGCGTCCCTGGCGATAAGCGTTGAGCCGTCGGTTGATGAACAGCAGGCGATTGGTGCCGTCCTCGGTCAGGCGAAAATCGCTCCAGACCACGGCATCGCCACCGCCTACGCATGAACCGCAAGGGTCCTTGAAACCGTAGCTGGGCAGGTCGAGACCGGCTTCTGCGCGCACCACCACCTGAACGGCATTGATGAGGTGCTGGGCGTGACCTTCGATCCCACGGGCAAGGCTTTCGGGCAGCGTCGTCCAGTGCAACTCATTGCTGCTGGCTGGCACGACCAGGGTCAGGGTGAAGAACTCGGCGTGGCGTTCCCACTTCAGCGGATGTCCTTCCAGGCGGGTGATGCCTTGTGCGGCCTCCGTGGTGACGGTATCGGGGCACAGTCGCTCGAGCAGCGCGTCGCACTGGGCATTGTCGCCCAGAAACGCCAGGTGGAAGACGTGGGCCGGTTCGTCGAAGTACAGCGACGGGCGGGCGTGCAACTCGTTGTGCAGCATTTTTCGTTGGGGATGCATGCGAGGGCGACCGTGTTATTAGGGTTATTTTAGGGTTGAGCACCTGGACCAGCGTTGATAGGACTGGTGCATTCCACCGAGAGTCACGCACGGCTGATCGGTGCGCTGCACATTTGGATCATTAACTTGTCAGTTACGGTCATTGAGCACCCGCATCCGGACTCTTACGCTGTGGGCCATGACAGACGCATGCCGCAGAGCTGCGCTTTTTTCCGTGATCGCCCGTTGTGGAGTTACCGATGACCGCCTCCCATTACCCGCATCTGCTGGCCCCGCTGGACCTGGGTTTCACCACGTTGCGCAACCGTACCCTGATGGGCTCGATGCACACCGGCCTGGAAGAGAAACCCGGTGGCTTCGAACGCATGGCGGCGTATTTTGCCGAACGCGCCCGGGGCGGCGTGGGCCTGATGGTCACCGGTGGGATCGGGCCGAACGACGAGGGCGGGGTCTACTCCGGCGCGGCTAAGCTGACCACCGAAGAAGAGGCGCTCAAGCACCGGATCGTGACCCGGGCCGTGCACGAGGCCGGTGGCAAGATCTGCATGCAGATTCTTCACGCCGGGCGCTATGCCTACAGCCCCAAGCAAGTGGCACCGAGCGCGATCCAGGCGCCGATCAACCCGTTCAAGCCCAAGGAACTGGACGAGGAGGGTATCGAGAAGCAGATCAGCGATTTCGTCACCTGTTCGGTCCTGGCCCAGAAGGCCGAATACGACGGCGTCGAGATCATGGGTTCGGAAGGTTATTTCATTAACCAGTTCCTGGCGGCCCACACCAACCACCGTACCGACCGTTGGGGCGGCAGCTATGAAAACCGCATGCGCCTGCCGGTGGAGATCGTCCGCCGGGTGCGCGAAGCGGTAGGCCCGAATTTCATCATTATCTTTCGCCTGTCGATGCTCGATCTGGTGGAAGGCGGCAGCACCTGGGACGAAATCGTCCTATTGGCCAAGGCCATCGAGCAGGCCGGCGCGACGATCATCAACACCGGTATCGGTTGGCACGAAGCACGCATTCCTACCATCGCCACCAAAGTTCCGCGGGCGGCGTTCAGCAAAGTCACGGCCAAGCTGCGCGGTTCGGTGAGCATCCCGCTGATCACCACCAACCGTATCAACACCCCGGAAGTGGCCGAGCAGATCCTGGCCGAAGGCGATGCCGACATGGTCTCCATGGCGCGGCCGTTCCTGGCCGATCCAGAGTTCGTCAACAAGGCCGCTGCCGGCCGCGGCGATGAAATCAATACCTGCATCGGCTGCAACCAGGCGTGCCTGGATCACACCTTTGGCGGCAAGCTCACCAGTTGCCTGGTCAACCCACGGGCCTGCCATGAAACCGAGCTGAACTACCTGCCGGTGACCCAGGTGAAGAAAATCGCCGTGGTCGGTGCCGGCCCGGCCGGGTTGTCCGCGGCCACGGTGGCGGCCGAACGTGGGCACCAGGTGACGCTGTTCGATTCGGCCAGTGAAATCGGTGGTCAGTTCAACATTGCCAAGCGCGTGCCGGGCAAGGAAGAGTTCTTCGAAACCCTGCGCTACTTCAAACGCAAATTGCAGACCAGCCATGTCGAGTTGTGCCTCGACACCCGGGTGGATGTGGCGCAATTGGTGGCTGGCGGTTACGACGAGATCATCCTCGCCACCGGCATCGCCCCACGCGTGCCGGCGATTCCCGGGGTGGAGCATGCCAAGGTCTTGAGCTACCTGGACGTGATCCTTGAGCGCAAGCCGGTGGGCCGCAGCGTCGCGGTGATCGGTGCCGGGGGTATTGGCTTCGACGTGTCGGAGTTCCTGGTTCACCAGGGCGTCGCCACCAGCCAGGACCGTGAGGCGTTCTGGAAGGAGTGGGGCATCGACACCCACCTCGAGGCCCGCGGCGGCGTGGCCGGGATCAAGGCTGAACCCCATGCACCGGCGCGCCAGGTGTTCCTGCTGCAACGCAAGACCTCGAAGGTCGGTGACGGCCTGGGCAAGACCACCGGCTGGATTCATCGCACGGGCCTGAAGAACAAGCAGGTGCAGATGCTCAACAGCGTCGAATACCTGAAGATCGACGATGACGGGCTGCACATTCGCATCGGCGAAACCGGCGAGCCGCAAGTGCTGGCCGTGGATAACATCGTGATCTGCGCCGGCCAGGATCCGCTGCGTGAGCTGCAGGAAGGCCTGGAAGCGGCGGGGCAGACCGTTCACCTCATCGGCGGTGCCGACGTGGCGGCGGAACTGGATGCCAAGCGGGCGATCAACCAGGGTTCGCGGTTGGCGGCGCAGTTGTAAGGCTCAACCCCAGGAAAACCCTTGTGGGAGCGA
>NZ_JACNDD010000066.1:0-36426 GCF_017351395.1 Pseudomonas sp. FW305-28 | reverse complement strand
TCAGCGGGCGCAGACAATCAGAAAGCTTGGTCTTCACGTTCACGATAACCTTGGATGCCTTTGTCGAGGAAGCTCTCTACCTTGGCGCCGGTGAGGCCGCCGAGTCCCTTCAGAACAATTTGGAGGAAGACGCCGTGGTCGCCTTTTTCGTTTTCCGGGGCGGCTTGACTGAACTCTTCGTAGTCGACCCAGTAACGGTTGATCAGGCGCAATTTCCAGCAGCAGTTGTCGTATTCGAAACCACCGAAGGCTTCCAGGGTACGGTTGCGGTTGTAGTCATACTGCCAGCGGCTGATGGCGTTCCACTGCGGCACGATCGGCCAGATGACCGAGAAGTCGTGCTGCTGGATCTTGTAGTAGTCCTTCACGTAGCCAGGCTGGCCAGGCGTGCCGTAGTCACCACCGCCCACGGACCATTGACCCGTAGTCTGGTCGTAACGGACCTGGTCGTTGCGATAGCGATAACCGGCGTTGATGACCTTGTTCGGGTTGTCTTCAGGCTGGTAGTGGAACATCGCGCTACCCGAGCGAGGGCTGCGAGTGTCCGGGTCCCAGTTATAGGTAGCCGTGGTGCGCCAATCGCGGTTCCAGCGGAACTCATACTCCAGGGCGTAAGGCGAGACATCCGATTTGGCGTCTTCGCGCGTCTTGAAGTCGATGCCCGGCAACTGGACTTCGCGATCCTTGAAGTAAAAGGCCTGGCCGACGCTGATGCGCTGGCGTTCGAAACCGTTTTCCTGGATCCAGCGGCTGGTTATGCCCAGCGACAGTTTGTTCTCGTCGCCGACACGGTCGGAGCCCGAAAAACGATTGTCACGGAACAGCGAGGAGTAGCTGAAGGTGTACTCACCGGTGTCGAACACAGGGATATCGCTCTGGTCTTTCTCAGGTACGTAGAGATAGAACAGGCGTGGCTCCAGGGTTTGGCGATAGTTGGTGCCGAACCACTGGGTATCACGGTCGAAATACAGGCCGCTATCGATACTGGCGATTGGGACGCCGCGGCTCTGGCTGCCGCTGTACGTGCCGCGCAGGCGATCCGTCTCGGCGGATTGCGCGGCGATCTGGGATTTGCCAGTGCCGTCCAGATCCAGATCGTATTGGGTGTATTGGTATTTGAGCGACGGCGTGATGAAGCCGTAGGTGGCTTCCATCGGCAGGCTCATTACCGGTGCCAGATTCAGGCGAGTACCGTTGGCCCGTGCCAGTCCGCGAACGTTGGAGTCCAGCCTTGGCTCGGAGTTACCGTCTTCGTCGGTGTAGGCGCCGGTCCGCAGATCACGATCGAACCGCACCAGCTCTGTCTTGTAGGCGAGGTCCAGTCCATACGGGTGTTGCGGCAGCTCACCGATGAAGGTGATCTGAGGCAAGCGGTTGTAAGGGGTGATCTTCGAAATCGTTGCCATCTGGTAGGCCTGGGCATTCACCCGCGCCGTGTAGCTGTCGCCACGATAGCTGACTGCGCCTTGCTGATTGACGTAATCATTGGACTCGATACCAATCTGATCGCTTTCAAGATCCTGGAAATAGTACGGATCGCTGATCTTGGTGTAGTCGACTTCTGTCAGCACGCGCGAATCGAGGCCGCCCTTGTGCTGCCAGTTGTACATGTAGCGGGTCTTGTCGTAGTCGCTCTGCCCGCTGCGCTCGTTGTCTTCGTCGTTGAGGTATGCGGCACCGAACTGACCTTCGCTGGACTTGGTCAGGTAGCGGAACTCGCCTTCCATCAACAGGCCGCGCTTGCTCATGTAGCGTGGGTACAACGTGGCGTCGTAGTTCGGCGCCAGGTTGAAGTAGTACGGGGTGACCAGCAGGAAGCCGGTGTCGCTGCCGCTGCCGATGGTCGGCGGCAGGAAGCCGGACTGGCGACGGTCGTCGATCGGGAAGTAGATGTACGGCGTGTACAGGACCGGGAAGTCCTTGACCCGCAGCGTCACGTTGGTCGCGGTGCCGAAGCCGGTGGCCGGGTTCAGGGTGATGTTGTTGCCCTTGAGCGTCCAGGCGTTGCTGCCCGGTTCGCACGTGGTGTACGTACCGTCCTTGAGGCGGATGATCGCGTTCTCGGCACGCTTGGCGTACAGCGCGTTACCGCGGATGCGCGATTTGTGCATCACGTATTCGGCGTTGTCGACCTTGGCTTCGCCGGTGTCCAGCTGTACATCGGCGTGGTCGCCGACGATCAGCGCACCGTTGTCGCGAACCCGCACGTTGCCGCTCAGCTCGCCACGGTTCTCGGCCTGGTACAGGCTGGCCTCGTCGGCCTCGACCTGCATGCTGCCCTGGCGCATGACCACGTCACCGGCCAGGGTCGCCACCTGTTCTTCCTGCTGGTAGCGTGAAGCCTTGGCGCCGAGGAACGTGGGCGCATCGCTCTTGGCGGTCTTGTCATTCATGCCAGGACGCGTCGGCTCGATATAGGCACCGGCGCAGTAAGGACCGGTTTCAGCCAGTTGCGCCGGGGTGAGATTCTCGCGTGGAACCCAATCCAGGTGGCTGTAGTCTGCACTGCGCGACTTCAGACCGCGGCCCTTGGCTTCGGTAACGAGCATCGGCTTTTCGCCGGCTTCCTCGCCCGAGCTGCTGTCGGCTGGTGCCGCGCCGCTGTCGGAAACCGCACTGCCGTCATGCACGGGACGCGGCGGCAACGCGGCGGCCGGTGTCTTGGGCGCACAGTCCCAGGCACCCGAAGCGGAGACGGAGCAGTCATACTGCTGCGCCGCGACGACGAATGAAGAGGCCAGGGGTTGCAGGGCCAGCAGACTGCCGGTGACCAGCAACGGAAATTTTTTACGAAACGCGGGGGATTTCAATGCCATCTTATTAGTCCGGGCTTCCTGCGTGCCATCTGCCCGCGGTGTGGGCCGCACGCCTCTCGATGGTCTGAAAAAGATGCTGGATAATAAAGCATGACCCGCTTGACGGCTAGCGCCGTCGGAGACCCTTGCAATGCCCGACCAAGATGTACGCTTGCAACACCTGAAAGTTTGGCTCGATGAACAACTGCCGATCCTTTTCACTCAACAGGGCTGGGGCACCGTACCCCCGGCCACGTTGACCGCCGCCAGCAGTGACGCGAGTTTCCGGCGGTATTTCCGCTGGGAAGGCGAGGGCCGCAGTTTGATCGTAATGGATGCGCCACCGCCCCAGGAAAACTGCAAACCCTTCGTGGATATTGCTTTTTTACTGGCGAAATCCGGTATCAACGTGCCGAAAATTTATGCCGAAGACCTCGAGCGCGGCTTTCTTTTGCTCAATGACCTGGGCAATCAGACCTACCTGGACGTGATCGACAGCGAAAATGCCGACGATTTATTCGGCGATGCCTTGCAGGCCTTGTTGGCTTTCCAGCAACTGCCGATGGTCGCGCCGTTGCCGAGCTACGATGTCGCGTTGCTGCGTCGGGAGCTGGAATTGTTTCCCGAGTGGTACGTCAAGCGCGAGCTGGGCATCGAATTCGATCCGGCCCAGCAGCAACTCTGGCAACAGGCCAGCGAGCTGTTGATCGACAGCGCCCTGGCCCAGCCCAAAGTGCTGGTGCACCGCGACTACATGCCGCGCAACCTGATGCTCAGCGTACCGAACCCCGGTGTGCTGGACTTTCAGGATGCGGTCTATGGCCCGGTGACCTATGACGTGACCTGCCTGTTCAAGGATGCCTTCCTCAGTTGGCCCGAGGCGCGTGTGCGTGGTTGGCTGGAGCGTTACTGGCAGGAGGCTGGCGCCCTTGGCATTCCCGTCCAGCCGGATCTCGAGGATTTCCTGCGGGCCAGCGACTTGATGGGCGTGCAGCGTCACCTCAAGGTCATCGGGATCTTCGCGCGCATTTGCCACCGTGATGGCAAACCACGTTACCTCGGTGATGTGCCGCGTTTCTTTGCTTATATAGATGCGGTCATCGCCCGGCGTCCTGAACTGGCACCGCTCGATGAGCTGCTTGGCAGCCTGCGGCAGTTGGCCGGAGCAACAGAATGAAGGCAATGATCCTGGCGGCGGGCAAGGGCGAGCGCATGCGCCCCTTGACCCTCACCACGCCAAAGCCGTTGATTCGCGTGGGTGGCGTTCCCTTGATCGAATACCACTTGCGGGCGCTCGCCAAGGCCGGCTTTTCCGAGATCGTGATCAATCACGCCTGGCTCGGCCAGCAGATCGAAGATCACCTGGGGGACGGTTCGGGTTTTGGCGTGAGCATTCGGTTTTCACCCGAAGGCGAGCCGTTGGAAACCGGTGGTGGAATCTTCCGGGCCTTGCCGCTGCTGGGCGATGACGCGTTTGTGGTGGTGAACGGCGATATCTGGACCGACTACGATTTCAGCGTCTTGCGCAGGCCGCTCAAAGGGCTGGCGCACCTGGTGCTGGTCGATAATCCAGAGCATCACCCGGACGGCGATTTCATCCTGGCCGACGGAAAGGTTCACGATGGGCAAACACCTGCCGACAACCTGACCTATAGCGGCATTGCCGTCCTGCACCCGCGCTTGTTCGACGGTTGCACAGGCGGTGCCTTCAAGCTCGCACCGCTGTTGCGCACGGCCATGGCCGAAGGGTGCGTCAGTGGCGAGCACCTGAAAGGACATTGGGTCGATGTCGGCACCCATGAACGGTTGGCGCAGGTCGAAACCTTGATAGAAGCGAGCGGTTGATATGTGGTGGCCAGGGACTCTGATTGGAGCCGGGGCAGGCTTTGCCATCGCCAGCATTCCGGGGGCCATGCTTGGTGCGTTGTTGGGGCAGGCGCTGGACCGGCGCCTGAACCTGCAGGGCTGGGCGCAAGTACGTGAGCGTCTGGGCGGCCGTCCGGCGTTGCGCAACGATGAATTGTTGTTCGTATTGCTCGGGCGCTTGGCCAAATGCGATGGGCGTGTGGTCGACGGCCACATCCAGCAGGCTCGCCAGGAGATGCGGGCGTTGGACTTGAGTGAATCGGCGCAGCGCCGGGCGATCGCGGCGTTCAACCGGGGCAAGTCCGGAAACGATCGGTTGCGCGGTTACATGCGTCGCCTGGCCGTCCAGCCCCATGCGGCTGAAGGGGTATTGCGCGCCTGTTGGCGGATGGTCTGGGCCGATGGGCGTGCCGGTGTCGGCGAGCGAGAGCTGGTGGCCCAATGGGGCCGCTGGTTGGGCTGGACGCCGCAACAGGTCCAGGCGCTGGCGGCTGATTACGAACCGCAGAAACTGTCGCGGCCCAACGCCGGCGTGACCTATCAGGAGGCCTTGCGCTTGCTGGGGGTTTCGGCCACCAGCGAGCCGTCGCAGATCAAGCGTGCTTACCGACGACTGCTCAGCCGCCATCACCCGGACAAGATTGCCGGCAGCGGGGCGACGCCTTTGCAGGTGCGTGAAGCCACCGACAAAACCCGAGAGCTGCATAACGCCTATCGGTTGATTCGCGAGCGGCGGGATTTTCGGTAGAAGGGATAACAGTAGAGAGGAAGGTAACCACTGTGGCGAGGGGATTTATCCCCGCTCAAGTGCTCAGCACTGGCCATCAGATTGTGTTGTCGCGCGGGCTTTGGGGTTGCTGCGCAACCCAGCGGGGATAAATCCCCTCGCCACAAAGTTAGTGTTCGGCTTGGCCAGCTGTCAGCCTTACTCCCCTGCCTTTTGCGGATTCAACCAACCCCGAACCCGACGAAACAGCTGCTCCTGCTCCGCCGACGGGTTCGGCAGGGCCTTGAGGGACACTTGGCTGAAGGTCGAACCTTTCAAACGTTTGCTCGCCTGCAAGCGCTCCAGCGCCGCGTTGCGATCCAGCGGTTTGTCCATGTAGAAAATATCGGCGGTCGCCAGTTTCAAGGTCGGGGTCAGTTCAGCCAGGCCGGGTTTGGCAGTGACCGGAGTCTGCGCAGCCACCATCACGAAGCGTTCGACTTGCGAGGGTTGCTTTTCACTCAAGTAACGCGCGGCCCAATAGGCGCCGGTGCCATGGCCCAGTAGCACGATACGGCGTGCGCTTTGCTGTTCGGCGTAGGCCAGCGCCGCGTCGATGCGGGCGAAGATGCGCTCGGCGTCGGCCTTGGCATGCTCTTCATCGGTTTGCGCAACGAGCGGATCCACCGCATCGGCTTCGCCGCCGGCGACCTGTTCGATCGGCGCCGAAGTGGTAGCGTCCGGTGCCGCGGCAGCGGTGTCGGCCGGTTTGGTCTCGGGCGCGGCTTCCTCCACGCGAGGAGCAATGACGTCGCTTTGCAGGTCCGGCAGGGTGATACTCAGGCTGCTCCATTCGACATCGGGCAACTTTTTGCGTAATGGGCCGACGACTTGAGGCCAGTCAGCGGTTTCGCCGGCACCGGGGATGATGATGACCGCGCCTCTGGGGTCACTGGTATTGGCCGGTTTCCACAGTGCGAGGAAGGTGTCGCTGCCGGTCTGCAACTGTTGCTGTTCCTGGGGCGGGACTGTTCGTCCAAGTGCAGCCGCTTCTTCCTGGCTACGCTCGAGCAAAGGCTGGCGCTCGACAGGTTTTTCCCCGGCGGGTTGCTCGGCGGCGGGGGCCGTTTCGCTGGCCTGGACAGAAAAGGCACTTGGCAGGATCAGCGATAGGCACAATGCTGGCAACGCCAGGCGATAAACAGAGGGCATTGGATATTCCATGACCAGAAGTATTTCCGGCAGCCTAATGGGTTGGTCAGTATTTGTCAGTGCATGAGACTTCAATGATGCGTTTTTGCTGCCTGTGGGTTATCGGCTGTTTATGGCTTCCCTTGATGGCGTGGGCCGCGCCCGCGCCGTCGGCGCCTGGGGTGCAATTGAATGCAGGGCAGCGCCAATGGCTGGTGCAACATCCGCAGTGGCGGGTCGGCCTGGTCTTGCAGGCGCCCTATGCGCAATACGACCGGCGCTTGCAGCGTTTGTCCGGCACCAATGTCGAGTTGATGCAATGGCTGGGCAAGGCGCTGAACGTCGAGCTGACCTGGCGCAACTTCCAGGACGTGGCGCAACTGGAAGCGGCATTGCGTGCCGGCGAGGTGGACATCGCTCCGGGCCTGACCCAATCCCCAGGCGGGCTCAAGCTCTGGCAGTTTTCCGATCCCTACATGCGCGTGCCGCAATTGATCGTCGGTGCGCAGAAAGGCGCCGAGGGGGTGGAGTTGGAAAAACTCGACGCCCAGGCCCGCGTTGTGGTGCGCATGCCCAGTGCCACGGCCGATTACCTGCGCAGCAACTACCCGACGCTGAACCTGCAAGGCGTGCCGATGGAGCGCGAGGCCCTGCAATTGCTGCTGACCCAGCAGGCCCGGTACGCGGTGGTCGACGAGGCGCAACTGGGCAGGTTGATGGTCGAACCCGAATTCGCCGAGCTGGCGGTGGTGGGCGACATTGGCCTGCCGCAGTTGCTACGGGTTGCCACACGCCGGGACTGGCCGGAGCTGGCAGAAATCATCGACAGAGGGTTGCAGGCAATCCCGGCCAAGGAGCTGGAGCAACTGCACAGTCGTTGGCTCAAGCCAAAATACCCGCGCCTGACCGAGACCCCGGGTTTCTGGCAGAACCTGACCCTGTTGATCCTGGCCCTGCTGCTCAGCAGTGTCGCCATCGTGTTCTGGCAGCGCCGCCAGCAACGTGGACTGGAGCGCCGCCTGCGTGCCGCGAGGGAAGACATCGCCCAGCGTGCAGCCAGCGAAGAAGCCTTGCGCCTGACCCAGTTCTCCATCGATCAAAGCACGGTCGGCATCCTGTGGGTCAATTGGGACAGCCACGTGCGTTATGCCAACCGAGCGGCCGAAACCATGCTCGGCTACGCCTCGGGCGCCATCATCGAGCGGCCCTTGATCGACTTCGAGCCGGGCTTGCACATGGATCGCTGGTTGAATCTGTGGAAGCGCGCCCGGGCCAGTGAAGAGGGGCCGCTGAGCTTCGAAACCGAGTGCGTGCGAGCCGATGGCAGTATTCTGCCGACCGACGTTTCCCTGAGTTTCCTGCGTTTTCGCGACGCCGAATACCTGGTGGTCTACCTCAATGATGTGACCGAGCGCCGACGTGCGCTGGCGGCGTTGCGCGAAAGCGAGGCGCGGCTGCAAGGCATCGCCGCCAACGTGCCGGGCCTGGTCTTTCGCCTGGAGCGGGCGCCGGTGACCGGCCAGATCGACTTTGCCTACATCAGCGAAGGCAGCGAAAGCCTGGTGGGCTATTCCCCTGCAACCCTGGCCCGCAGCGACACCGGGCTGCGCAGTCTGGTGCATCCGCAGGACAAGGCCGATTATCACCGCACCCAGGACCAGGCGCTGGATACCGACAGCGACTGGTCATGGCAGGGCCGTATCCTGACCCGCGAAGGCCAGGAGCGTTGGGCCGAGATCAAGGCGATCACTCGGCGCCTTGAGGATGGCGCCTATGTCTGGGACGGTATCGTCTGGGACATCACCGACAGCAAGCGCATCGAACTGGAATTGGCCAGTTCCCGGGAGCAGTTGCGCGAGTTGTCGGCGCACCTGGAAAGCGTGCGGGAAGAGGAAAAAGCGCGGATTGCCCGGGAGGTCCACGACGAGCTGGGCCAGATGCTGACGGTGTTGAAGCTTGAAACTTCCATGTGTGAATTGGCCTACGCGCAACTCGACCCGGGCCTGCATGAGCGGCTTAACAGCATGAAGCGCCTGATTGCTCAGCTGTTCCAGCTGGTGCGGGATGTGGCGACGGCATTGCGCCCGCCAATCCTGGATGCCGGCATCGCTTCGGCCATCGAATGGCAGGCCCGGCGCTTCGAGGCGCGAACGCAGATTCCTTGCCTGGTGCAGGTGCCGGACAACCTGCCACCCCTGAGCGACGCCAAGGCCATCGGCCTGTTTCGGATTCTCCAGGAGGCGCTGACCAACGTGATGCGCCATGCCCAGGCGCATACTGTGGAGTTGACGCTGGTTCAGCAAGGCGCTGATTTATGTCTGACTGTCAGTGACGACGGTGTAGGATTTATTGCCGATACGAGCCGGCCAACGTCCTTTGGCCTGGTCGGCATGCGTGAACGGGTGTTGATCATGGGCGGACAGTTGACCCTGGACAGTGAGCCGGGGGAGGGCACCACCCTGTCGGTGCGGGTGCCGTTGAATGAGGCCTGATGGTTTGGGTTGGCTGGGCTGACGCTATCGCGAGCAAGCTCGCTCCCACATCGATTGAGGTGTACACACACCGTGTGGGAGCGAGCTGGCTCGCGATGAGATCTTGAATCTGGAGAGCAATGTGATCCGTGTACTGGTAGCCGAAGACCACACCATCGTCCGCGAAGGCATCAAGCAGTTGATCGGCCTGGCCAAGGATCTGCTGGTGGTGGGGGAGGCGAGCAATGGCGAACAGTTGCTCGAAACCCTGCGCCAGGTGCCCTGCGAAGTGGTGCTGCTGGATATCTCCATGCCGGGTGTCAACGGCCTGGAGGCGATCCCGCGGATCCGTGCGTTGAACAATCCGCCGGCCATCCTGGTGCTGTCGATGCATGACGAGGCGCAAATGGCCGCCCGTGCCCTGAAGGTCGGCGCCGCGGGCTACGCAACCAAGGACAGCGACCCGGCCCTGCTGCTCATGGCGATTCGCAAGGTCGCGGCCGGCGGGCGCTACATCGACCCGGACCTGGCCGACCGCATGGTCTTCGAAGTCGGCCTGACGGACACGCGACCGCTGCACTCGCTGCTGTCCGAGCGTGAATTCTCGGTCTTCGAACGCCTGGCCCAGGGCGCCAACGTCAACGACATCGCCCAGCAACTGGCCCTGAGCAGCAAGACCATCAGCACCCACAAGGCGCGGCTGATGCAGAAACTCAACATCACCTCATTGGCCGAGTTGGTGAAATATGCGATGGAGCACAAGTTGCTCTGAGCCCCGCAATTTCCCCTTGTGGGAGCGAGCTTGCTCGCGATGGCGGCGGCACATTCAATATTGATGTCGGCTGACACTCCGCTATCGCGAGCAAGCTCGCTCCCACAGGGTTCTGTGTCGGCATATCCATTTGCGACACACCCCGACAGCGCTTTTTGCCCTTACTTGCAGCTTGGCGCTTGAAACGCGCCGCCGCACTTACCCAATCCCGCCATCCTTGTAGGGCGATCCCTACCCCGACTCTTCCATCCGGCTGAGGCGATTCTCTCCTGCGCCCCGATTTGCGCGGACCCCAGGGTCCACTAGGCTTGATTCACAAGCAGTCATCAAAACAAAAGGTGCGGGTATGAGCCAGGTCGATTCAAGCGCGGGGGCCAGCGATGTGCTGGTCAGCTTTCGTGGTGTGCAGAAGAGCTACGACGGCGAGAACCTGATCGTCAAAGACCTCAACCTGGACATTCGCAAAGGCGAATTCCTGACCCTGCTCGGGCCTTCCGGCTCCGGCAAGACCACCAGCCTGATGATGCTCGCCGGGTTTGAAACCCCAACCGCCGGCGAGATCCTGCTGGCCGGGCGCTCGATCAACAATGTGCCGCCGCACAAGCGCGACATCGGCATGGTGTTCCAGAACTACGCCTTGTTCCCGCACATGACCGTCGCCGAGAACCTGGCTTTCCCGTTGACCGTGCGAGGCCTGAACAAGAGCGACGTGAGTGATCGGGTCAAGCGTGTCCTGAGCATGGTCCAGTTGGACAGCTTCGCCCAACGCTACCCGGCGCAATTGTCCGGCGGCCAGCAACAACGGGTGGCCCTGGCCCGGGCGCTGGTGTTCGAGCCGCAGTTGGTGCTGATGGACGAACCCCTGGGGGCGCTGGACAAGCAATTGCGTGAACACATGCAGATGGAAATCAAGCACCTGCACCAGCGTCTTGGCGTGACTGTGGTCTACGTGACCCACGACCAGGGCGAAGCCTTGACCATGTCCGACCGCGTGGCGGTGTTCCACCAGGGTGAAATCCAGCAGATCGCCCCACCGCGCACCCTGTATGAAGAGCCGAAAAACACTTTCGTCGCCAACTTCATCGGCGAAAACAACCGTCTCAACGGTCGCCTGCACAGCCACACCGGTGATCGTTGCCTGGTGGAGTTGGCGCGCGGCGAGAAAGTCGAGGCCCTGGCGGTGAATGTCGGTCAGCCCGGCGAGCCGGTGACCCTGTCGATTCGTCCGGAGCGGGTGAGCCTCAACGGCGTCAGCGAACAATGTGTCAACCGCTTCTCAGGGAGGGTGGCGGAATTCATCTATCTGGGCGACCACGTCCGGGTTCGCCTGGAAGTCTGTGGCAAGAACGACTTCTTCGTGAAGCAACCGATTGCCGAGCTCGATCCCGGGCTCGCCGTCGGCGACGTGGTTCCGCTTGGCTGGCAAGTCGAGCATGTGCGTGCGCTCGATCCCCTTCTAGAGGCGAATTGATCGCCCCCTGCTGTACCAACACCAACCCTGCACGTGGAGAGAACAATAAATGTTGAGATCCCTGAAGTTCACAGCCCTGACACTGGGCATGATGGGTGCGGCAAGCGCGATGGCGGCGGGCCCGGACCTGACCGTGGTGTCTTTCGGCGGGGCGAACAAGGCGGCTCAGGTCAAAGCCTTCTACGCACCGTGGGAAGCGGCTGGCAACGGCAAGATCGTGGCTGGCGAGTACAACGGCGAAATGGCCAAGGTCAAGGCCATGGTCGATACCAAGAGCGTTTCCTGGGACCTGGTGGAAGTCGAGTCTCCGGAATTGTCCCGTGGTTGTGACGAAGACATGTTCGAGCAACTGGACCCGGCCCTGTTCGGCAAGACCGAAGATTACGTCAAGGGCGCCATCCAGCCTTGCGGCGTAGGTTTCTTCGTGTGGTCGACCGTGCTGGCCTACAACGCCGACAAACTCAAGACCGCACCGACCAGTTGGGCAGACTTCTGGGACACCAAGCAATTCCCGGGCAAGCGCGGCTTGCGCAAAGGCGCCAAGTACACCCTGGAATTCGCCTTGATGGCCGACGGCGTAGCGCCGAAAGACGTCTACAAAGTGCTGGCCGGCAAGGATGGCCAGGACCGTGCGTTCAAGAAGCTCGACGAGCTCAAGCCGAATATCCAGTGGTGGGAAGCCGGCGCCCAGCCGCCGCAATACCTGGCTTCCGGTGACGTGGTCATGAGCTCGGCCTACAACGGCCGGATCGCCGCGGTACAGAAAGAAAGCAACCTGAAAGTGGTGTGGAACGGCGGTATCTACGACTTCGACGCCTGGGCCATCCCGCGCGGCCTGGACAAGACCCGCGCCGAAGCGGCGAAGAAATTCATCGCCTTCTCGGTCGCACCGCAGCAGCAGAAGACCTACTCGGAAAACATCGCCTACGGCCCGGCCAATACCCAGGCTGTGCCGTTGCTGGCCAAGGATGTCCTCAAAGACATGCCGACCACCCCGGAAAACATCGCCAACCAGGTGCAGATCGACGTCAGCTTCTGGGCTGACAACGGTGAGCAACTGGAGCAGCGCTTCAACTCCTGGGCGGCCAAGTAACCCGACGCTCTGAAGCTGGATGAAATCCATGTGGGAGCGAGCTTGCTCGCGATAGCGGTTTGTCAGACACATCAATGTTGAATGTGCCGTAGCCATCGCGAGCAAGCTCGCTCCCACAGGTTTTTGCTCCAAGCGGGTGTTTCAAAAGAACAGAGGCGGCCCGCCGCCCCTGTAACGATAAAAAGATTTGCGGAGTTCGCCATGGCCATCGCCGTTCCACTGAACGCGGGCACCAGCCCCACCCTCAAGCAACGGCTCAAGCGCGCCGAGCGGGTCAACCGCTGGAAGGCCCAGGCCTTGATCGCGCCGCTGGTGCTGTTTCTGTTGCTGGTGTTCCTGGTGCCGATCGTGGCACTGCTGTTCAAAAGCGTCAGCAACCCGGAAGTGGTGGGCGCCATGCCTCGCACGGTCGCTGCCGTCGCGGCCTGGGACGGACGCGGTTTGCCGGGCGAGCCGGTGTACAAGGCTGCCAGTGAAGACCTGGCCGAAGCCCGCAAGAATCAGACCCTGGGTGACTTGTCCAAGCGCCTGAACATGGAACTGGCCGGCTATCGCAGCCTGCTGACCAAGACTGCTCGGGCGTTGCCGTTTGCCACCGAGCCGGCTTCCTATAAAGAAGCCATGGAAAACCTCGATGAGCGTTGGGGCGACCCGGCGTACTGGCAGGTGGTCCGCCGTAACACCAGTAATGTCACCCCGTACTACCTGCTGGCGGCCGTCGACCACCGTATCGATGACCTGGGGGAACTGGCCCCGGCGACTCCCGACCAGGCGATTTACCTGGATATTTTCACCCGTACGTTCTGGATGGGCCTGGTCATCACCGCGATCTGCCTGGTGCTGGCCTATCCGCTGGCCTACCTGCTGGCGAACCTGCCGTCGCGCCAAAGCAACCTGTTGATGATCCTGGTGTTGCTACCGTTCTGGACCTCGATCCTGGTGCGCGTCGCCGCGTGGATCGTGCTGCTGCAGTCGGGCGGCCTGATCAACAGTGGCCTGATGGCCATGGGCATCATCGATAAGCCCCTGGAGCTGGTGTTCAACCGCACCGGTGTCTACATCTCCATGGTCCATATCCTGCTGCCGTTCATGATCCTGCCGATCTACAGCGTGATGAAGGGTATCTCGCCCACCTACATGCGGGCGGCGATTTCCCTGGGCTGCCATCCGTTCGCCAGTTTCTGGCGGGTGTATTTCCCGCAGACCTATGCCGGTGTCGGCGCCGGTTGCCTGTTGGTGTTCATCCTTGCCATCGGCTACTACATCACGCCGGCGCTGCTGGGCAGCCCGAACGACCAGATGGTCAGCTATTTCGTCGCGTTCTACACCAACACCAGTATCAACTGGGGCATGGCCACGGCGCTCGGCGGGCTGCTGTTGCTGGCGACCGTCGTGCTTTACCTGATTTACAACCGGCTGGTGGGCGCCAGCCGCCTGCGCCTGAGCTAAGGGGAGATCGAAATGCTGAGTCCTTACATGTCTCCCGTCGAACGGGTGTGGTTCTACACCTTGCGCACGCTCTGCGGGCTGATCCTGTTGTTCCTGATCCTGCCGGTGCTGGTGATCATTCCGCTGTCGTTCAACTCCGGCAGTTTCCTGGTGTACCCGCTGCAAGGCTTCTCGCTGCAGTGGTACCACGATTTCTTCGCCTCGGCCGAATGGATGCGGGCGCTGAAAAACAGCATCATCGTGGCCCCGGCGGCGACGTTGCTGGCGATGATCTTTGGCACACTGGCGGCCATCGGCCTGACCCGCGGTGACTTCCCGGGCAAGGCGCTGGTGATGGCCCTGGTGATTTCGCCCATGGTGGTGCCGGTGGTGATCATCGGCGTGGCCAGCTATCTGTTCTTCGCACCGCTCGGGATGGGCAACAGTTTCCTCTCGCTGATCGTGGTCCACGCCGTGCTGGGGGTACCGTTCGTCATCATCACGGTGTCGGCGACCTTGCAGGGGTTCAATCACAACCTGGTCCGCGCCGCCGCCAGCCTCGGGGCTTCGCCACTGACGGCGTTTCGTCGGGTGACCCTGCCGTTGATCGCCCCGGGCGTGATCTCCGGCGCCCTGTTCGCCTTCGCGACGTCGTTCGATGAAGTGGTGGTGACCCTGTTCCTGGCCGGCCCCGAGCAGGCAACGTTGCCGCGGCAGATGTTCAGCGGCATCCGCGAAAACCTCAGCCCCACCATCGCCGCGGCGGCGACGCTGCTGATTGCCTTCTCGGTGATCCTGCTGCTGACCCTGGAGTGGTTGCGTGGGCGTAGCGAGAAGTTGCGCACGGCCCAGGTCTGAAGGTCAGCGTTGTCCAAATGTGGGAGCGAGCTTGCTCGCGATAGCGGTAGAGCATTCAACATTGATGCTGAATGTCAGTGCGCTATCGCGAGCAAGCTCGCTCCCACAGGGTTTCTCATTGCATTCATAAGCTGAATGGCAGACAACCCTCAATACCGAGCTATCCTTGTGCCAGCCCATACTCGAATAAGAGGCCGCGCACATGAGTCTTTCCTCATTCAAGATCGCCCATAAACTGATCACCGGTGCCGCTGCCATCGAGCAACTGGCCGCCGAGTTGACGCGCCTGGACGTCGACAACCCGCTGATCGTGACCGATGCGGCGCTGGTCCAGTCCGGCACTGTGGAACTGGCCCTGCAACATCTGGGCGGACGCGACTACGAGATTTTCGACCGGGTCATGCCGGACCCGGAAATCGCCATCGTCGAGGATTGCATGCAAGCCTACCGCGACGGTGGTCATGATGGCCTGATCGGCCTGGGCGGCGGCAGTGCCATCGACATTGCCAAGTGCGTGGGCGTCTATGCCGGGTACCACGGCGAGTTGCAAGATATGTTCGGCGTCGATCAGGTGCCGCGCAAAGGCCCACCCATGATTGCCATCCCCACCACAGCCGGTACCGGTTCGGAAGTCACCAACGTGGCGATCCTTTCCGACAAGGCCGCGCAGCTGAAAAAAGGCATCGTCAGCGATTTTCTGTTGCCGGACGTGGCGCTGGTCAGCCCGCAGATGACCCTCACGTGCCCCCGTGGCGTAACGGCGTCCAGTGGTGTCGACGCGCTGGTCCATGCCATCGAGGCCTACCTGTCGCTCAATGCGTCGCCGATCACCGATGCCCTGGCTATCGGCGCGGTCAAGCTGATCAGCCGGGCGTTGCCCAAGGCCTACGCCAACCCCGCGCATCTGCAAGCCCGTGAGGACATGGCCACGGCCAGCCTGATGGCCGGCATGGCCTTCGGCAATGCCGGGGTTGGCGCGGTGCACGCGCTGGCCTATCCGTTAGGTGGGCGCTTTCACGTTTCTCACGGCGTCGCCAATGCACTGTTGCTGCCGTACGTCATGGCGTGGAACAAGATGGCGTGCGTCGAGCGCATGCGTGACATCGCCGAAGCCATGGGGATCAGGACTGCCCATCTGAGCGATATGGAGGCCGCCGACGAAGCCGTGGAAGCCATGGTCGCCTTGTGCGCCGCCGTGGAAATTCCCAAGGGCCTGAGTACCCTGGGCGTGACCGAGGACGTGATTCCGTCCATGGCCCTGGAGGCCGTGGGGATCGAGCGGTTGATGCGCAACAACCCACGCAAGCTGACCGCCAGCGACATCGAGAAGATCTACCGCGCGGCGTATTGATCGACGGTCACGGTGGGCGCGCCAAATCTTGAGGTATACAATGCGCGCCATCGTGATTTCGCTCAAAACAGGTGCGTCATGCAGCCCTTCGCTATTGCTCCGTCGATTCTCTCCGCCGACTTCGCCCGCCTGGGCGAGGAAGTGGACAACGTTCTGGCCGCCGGGGCCGACATCGTGCACTTCGATGTCATGGACAACCACTATGTACCCAACCTGACCATCGGCCCGATGGTCTGCGCGGCGCTGCGCAAGTACGGCGTCACCGCGCCGATCGACGCGCACCTGATGGTCAGTCCGGTGGACCGCATCGTCGGTGACTTCATTGAAGCCGGTGCCACCTACATCACCTTCCACCCAGAAGCCACGCTGCACATCGACCGCTCCCTGCAGTTGATCCGCGAGGGCGGTTGCAAGGCCGGCCTGGTGTTCAACCCGGCGACGCCCCTGGACGTGCTCAAGTACGTGATGGACAAGGTCGACATGATCCTGCTGATGAGCGTCAACCCTGGCTTCGGCGGCCAGAAGTTCATCCCGGGCACCCTCGACAAGTTGCGCGAAGCCCGGGCGCTGATCGACGCCTCGGGGCGTGACATACGCCTGGAAATCGACGGTGGCGTGAACGTGAGCAATATCCGTGAAATCGCCGCGGCCGGCGCCGACACGTTCGTCGCGGGCTCGGCGATCTTCAACGCCCCCGACTACAACGAGGTGATTGCAAAAATGCGCGCCGAACTGGCCCTGGCGCGTCCATGAGCGGCTTCGAGCAGCTGTTCCCCGGCAGCTTGCCGCGTCTGGTGATGTTCGACCTCGATGGCACATTGGTCGATTCGGTCCCGGATCTCGCGGCGGCCGTGGACAGTATGCTGCTCAAGCTCGGGCGTCCGTCCGCCGGCATCGACTCGGTGCGCCACTGGGTGGGCAACGGCGCGCCCATGCTGGTGCGCCGGGCCCTGGCCAATCACATCGATGCCCAGGGCGTCGATGACGCCGAGGCCGAGCGGGCGCTGGAGCTGTTCAACGAAGCCTACGAAGGCAACCATGAGCTGACGGTGGTCTACCCCGGTGTACGCTCCACGCTCAAGTGGCTGAAAAAGCAGGGTGTGGAAATGGCCCTGATTACCAACAAGCCGGAGCGCTTCGTTGCGCCGTTGCTGGACCAGATGAAAATCGGCCGCTATTTCCGCTGGATCATCGGCGGCGATACCTTGCCACAGAAAAAACCTGACCCGGCCGCGCTGTTCTTCGTGATGAAAATGGCCAACATCCCGGCCTCCCAATCCTTGTTCGTCGGCGACTCGCGCAGCGATGTGCTGGCGGCCAAGGCGGCAGGGGTCAAATGCGTGGCGCTGAGTTACGGCTACAACCACGGCCGGCCCATCGCCGAAGAGTTTCCGACGCTGGTGATCGACGATTTGCGCCTGTTAATTCCCGGTTGCCTGGACCCGGCCGCTGAGATAACGTTGCCCGACGCTGTTCAATCCTCTTCTGGAAACGCCATCGTGGTGGTCACTCGCAAACTCTGGATGAAAGTCATGAAGGCCCTGGCCCGCTGGCGTTGGCGCGCCTGACGTGATCCTGGCCGGTTATCCGGCGCGTTTGCATACCTGACTGTCAGCTCCTCTTGCCACGAGGCACCCCATGATCCGTGAAGAATTCCTGCGTCTAGCCGCAGCCGGCTACAACCGCATCCCCCTTGCCTGCGAAACCCTGGCCGACTTCGACACGCCGCTGTCGATCTACCTCAAGCTGGCCGACCAGCCCAACTCCTACCTGCTCGAATCGGTACAGGGCGGGGAAAAGTGGGGCCGTTATTCCATCATCGGCCTGCCGTGCCGTACGGTGCTGCGGGTCCATGACCATCGCATCAGCGTGACCCACGACGGCGTCGAAATCGAAAGCCTCGACGTCGAAGACCCGCTGGCATTCGTCGAAACCTTCAAGGCCCGCTACAACGTGCCGACCATCCCTGGCCTGCCGCGCTTCAACGGTGGCCTGGTGGGGTATTTCGGCTACGACTGCGTGCGCTACGTGGAAAAACGCCTTGGCACCTGCCCGAACCCCGATCCCCTGGGCGTGCCGGATATCTTGCTGATGGTCTCCGACGCCGTCGTGGTCTTCGATAACCTCGCCGGCAAGATGCACGCCATCGTCCTGGCTGACCCGTCCCGGGAAGATGCCTACGAGCAAGGTCAGAAAAGCCTGCAGGCGCTGTTGGAAAAACTCCGTCAGCCGATCACGCCGCGTCCGGGCCTGGATTTCAGCAAGCAGTCGGCGGCCGACCCGGTGTTCCGTTCCAGTTTCACCCAGGACGATTACGAACGCGCCGTCGATACCATCAAGGAATACATCCTGGCGGGCGACTGCATGCAGGTGGTGCCGTCGCAACGGATGTCCATCGACTTCAAAGCCGCGCCCATCGATCTCTACCGGGCGCTGCGCTGCTTCAACCCGACGCCCTACATGTACTTCTTCAACTTCGGCGACTTTCATGTCGTGGGCAGTTCGCCCGAAGTGCTGGTGCGGGTCGAAGACAACCTGATCACCGTGCGACCGATCGCCGGCACTCGCCCTCGTGGCGCCACGGAGGAGGCTGACCGGGCGCTGGAAGAGGACCTGCTGTCGGACGACAAGGAAATCGCCGAGCACCTGATGCTGATCGACCTGGGGCGCAACGATACCGGGCGGGTCTCGGAAATCGGTTCGGTGAAACTCACCGAGAAGATGGTCATCGAGCGCTATTCCAACGTGATGCACATCGTCTCCAACGTCACCGGCCAATTGAAGGCCGGGCTGACGGCCATGGATGCCTTGCGGGCGATCCTGCCGGCGGGCACCTTGTCCGGCGCGCCGAAAATCCGCGCGATGGAAATCATCGACGAACTGGAGCCGGTCAAGCGGGGGGTGTACGGCGGGGCCGTGGGTTATTTCGCCTGGAACGGCAACATGGACACCGCGATTGCTATCCGCACCGCGGTCATCAAGAACGGCGAACTGCACGTGCAGGCCGGCGGCGGCATCGTCGCCGACTCGGTGCCGGCATTGGAATGGGAAGAAACCCTGAACAAACGCCGGGCGATGTTCCGCGCCGTGGCGCTGGCCGAGCAGACCTCGAACGACTGAAAACCTCCAACAACTGTGGCGAGGGAGCGAACGTCCTCGCCACAGGTCCTTCAGCGACTCGATCAAAATGTGCGAGCGAGCTTGCTCGCGATGAGGCTGTCATATTCAACCCATAGGTCGCCTGACAGTCCGCTATCGCGAGCAAGCTCGCTCCCACCGGCTCGCCTCGATCAGAAGTCCAGGCTGACGCCCAGGCTCACCCCCTGCTGGGTCAAGTCATCATCCTTGCGCAACGTATAACCGCCCCGCAGCGCCAGGTCGTTGGTCAATTTGTGGCTGACCCCCAGGCTCAGGCGGTTCAGGTGGCTCTGTGGCGTGTAGCCTTCCAGCGTGAAATCGTTGGCTGGCAGGCTGTTGAGGGCGATGTTGACCTTTTGCGTGTCGTCTTCGTACTCGCGCTCGTGGGCATATTCGCCAAATACCTGGGTCTGCCGGGTGATGTTGTATTTGCCCTGCAAGCCAATGCCCAGGCGTTTCGAGTCGCGGGTCTGGTCATCGAAGGTCAGGGCCGTGGAGCGGTTGCTCTTTTCCGAGTAGCCATCGACTTCCACCTTCGCATAGTCAGCGCTGATAAACGGCGAGAGGTGCCATTCGCTGCCCGGCTGGGCAATGTCGTAGCCCACCCGTGTGCTGAATGCCCAGAGATGGCCGTCGGTGTCGCCTTTCTCTTGGGCTTCGTTGACGCCCAGGTCGAACTTGCGTTCCAGGTTGTCGTAGTCGAGCTTGCCGCCAGTCAGTGCCGCATCGGCCCACCAGCGGTTTTGCTGGAACTGGGCGAAGGCGGTGGCCAGGTAGCTGTTGAGCTTGTACTGCGAATCGTTATGGCCTGCTTCCATGTCCTGGCGGTAGAGGCCGGCGGCGACACCTACGCGCCAAGCCTCGTTGAGGCGATAGCTGCCGCCAATGTTCAGACTGTAGCCACTGCCATCGGCGCTGGCGCCGCTGCCCTGGCTGTCCATGTCCAAGTGTTGGCCGCCACCTGCCACGATGGCTCGCCACTGGCCGACCGCCTGCCAGTCCTCCCAGTCCGATTGCCACTGGCTGCGCAACTCATCCTGGTGGGCACGCAGGGTCGAGTGGGCCATTTCCGGCAGCAACGTCAGTTCCCAGGGCGCCGCGAGCAGGGAAAAGGCGTAGTCGGCGATCAGCTTCTGCCCGGTTTCGGTTGGATGGACCGCGTCGTTGTAGATCAGCTTGCTGGGGTCTGGCGTGGCACTGTTGATGCCATAAGTGGCGTTTTCCGTGCAGCCGTTGCCGCTGAAGCAGGTTGCAGTCAGGTTCTCCCCGGTGGCGAGGCCGAATCTTGCCGGATCGGCGAAGCTTTCCTTCAGCAAGAGCGGAATGTTCAGTGGAATGATTTCAGCGTCGATGCCTTGCAGGCGTGTGATCAGTTGTTGGTTGAACTGATTGCCCAGTTGCGAAAAGGTGTCCTGCAAGGGGCCGCCGTTGAGGGCCGGCGTCAGGCCCAGGTCGGGCAACAGCCAGACCATCACATAGCGGGCACCGGCCGTTTGCAGCACTTGGACGCTGTCGGCCAGGCGGTCCGCGGCGGCGTTCGCTTGCGCGGTGTTCAATACCCGGCCTTGAAGGAAGTCGTTACCGCCACCGGAAAGGTAATACAGCGCATTCGGATCGGCCCGCAGGCCATTGGACTGCAGGTAGCCGGGACGGCTGCGCTCGCCGGTGTCGGATACACCGGTGATCGATTCGAGGATCTGGTCGGTACGATAACCGCCCACCGCCCAGTTGTTGCCGTCTGCCAGCCCTTGGTCGGCGCGGACCGCCGAGGTGGAGGCGGCCGTCTCGTCGGCGGAATAGCCCAGGCGCCCGCCGAGCAGTTGGGTGGAGTTGGCCGAATAGGCTTCACCGCTGCCGTCCGTGTAGATCGGACCGGTTCGGTTGGTATAGCGCTCGGTCGAGCCGGGCGGGCCATTCGGGTCGGCGAACTGGCCTGCATCGTTGAGGCTGTCGCCGAACACAATGAATTTGGAGTACGGGTTGGGGGCGGCGCTCGCCTGGGCGCAGGCCATCGCCAGCAGGCAACCGGCAATCGGTACGAACAACGTCTTTTTGATCATGGGAAAATCCGTTTTTATTTTTTTGTTGTTAGAAAACGAAACGACAGTACCAAAAACTTTCGGCATTTTGCCATCTATCCGGAACGTCGCGATTGTTTCAAAGCCCTTCGGGAACGGTCATATTGCGTGCTCCGCCCAGCTAAGCTACTGTGCCGGAACGTATGAACGAGACTTCCCCTGTGTCGATTGCCAGCAAACTTCTGGATCAAATGATCAAGGCACACGCCCGTTGGCGTTGGCGCGCCTGAACATTCTCCGCCGGCTTCGCCGGACCTGTACCGATTTGCCTTCTTTACCCGCTGTAGAACCGCTTCGCCGGGGCATCAACCGCCTCGCCAAGCGCAGCAGCGTGCGGGTCACTCTCTGAAGGCTGTGTTCAAAGTCAGTGAATTCAATAGGTTGCTTAGCCATGTTGCTGATGATCGATAACTACGACTCTTTTACCTACAACGTTGTGCAATACCTTGGCGAGCTGGGCTCCGAGGTCAAGGTCGTGCGCAACGACGAACTGACCATCGCCGAAATCGAAGCCCTCAAGCCTGAGCGCATCGTGGTTTCCCCCGGCCCATGCACGCCGACCGAGGCGGGCATTTCCATCGAGGCCATCAAGTATTTCGCCGGCAAGCTGCCGATCCTGGGCGTCTGCCTGGGGCATCAGTCGATCGGCCAAGCGTTCGGTGGCGATGTGGTGCGCGCCCGACAAGTCATGCACGGTAAGACTAGCCCGGTATTCCACGAGGACAAGGGCGTGTTCGAGGGACTGAATCGTCCGCTTACCGTAACCCGCTACCACTCTTTGATCGTCAAGCGCGAAACGCTGCCTGACTGCCTGGAGTTGACGGCCTGGACCCAGCTTGAAGACGGCTCGGTCGATGAAATCATGGGGCTGCGCCACAAGACATTGAATATCGAGGGTGTGCAATTTCATCCCGAGTCTATTCTCACCGAGCAGGGCCACGAGCTGTTCGCCAACTTCCTCAAACAAACCGGCGGCACGCGCTAAGGACTTTTCATGGATATCAAGACAGCCCTGAGCCGTATCGTCGGCCATCTCGACCTGAGCACCGACGAGATGCGCGACGTGATGCGCGAGATCATGACCGGCCAATGCACGGATGCGCAGATCGGTGCGTTCATGATGGCCATGCGCATGAAGAGCGAGAGCATCGATGAAATCGTCGGCGCCGTGTCGGTGATGCGCGAACTGGCGGACAAGGTCGAACTCAAGACGCTGGACGGTGTGGTCGATGTGGTCGGCACCGGTGGTGATGGCGCCAATATCTTCAACGTTTCCACCGCCTCGTCGTTTGTGGTCGCGGCGGCCGGTTGCACCGTAGCCAAGCACGGCAACCGCGCGGTCTCAGGCAAGAGCGGCAGTGCCGATTTGCTGGAGGCAGCCGGCATCTACCTGAACCTGACGCCGATTCAAGTGGCGCGCTGTATCGACAATGTCGGCATTGGTTTCATGTTTGCCCAGACCCACCATCGCGCCATGAAACACGCTGCCGCGCCGCGCCGTGACCTGGGCCTGCGTACGCTGTTCAACATGCTCGGCCCGCTTACGAATCCGGCCGGCGTGAAGCATCAAGTGGTTGGGGTGTTCAGCCAGGCGTTGTGCCGGCCATTGGCCGAAGTCCTGCAACGCCTGGGCAGCAAGCACGTGCTGGTGGTTCATTCGAAGGATGGCCTGGATGAATTCAGCCTGGCGGCGCCCACATTCGTGGCCGAACTAAAAAATGATCAGATCAGCGAGTATTGGGTCGAACCTGAAGACCTCGGCATGAAAAGCCAGAGCTTGCATGGCCTGGCGGTCGATGGCCCGGCCCAGTCGCTGGAGCTGATCCGCGATGCCCTGGGACGTCGCAAGACCGAGAATGGCCAGAAAGCCGCCGAGATGATCGTGCTCAATGCCGGTGCTGCGTTGTACGCCGCCGACCACGCCAGCAGCCTCAAGCAAGGCGTGGAACTGGCCCATGACGCACTGCACACTGGCCTGGCCAGGGAAAAACTCGAAGAGTTGGGTGCATTTACCGCCGTATTCAAAGTGGAGAACGAAGGATGAGCGTGCCAACGGTTCTGGAAAACATTCTGGCTCGCAAGGTCCAGGAAGTGGCTGAGCGCAGTGCTCGCGTCAGTCTGGCCGAGCTGGAAAACCTGGCGCGTTCAGCGGATGCGCCGCGCGGTTTTGCCAAGGCGCTGATCGATCAGGCCAAGAAAAAACAGCCGGCAGTCATTGCTGAAATCAAGAAGGCCTCTCCCAGCAAGGGCGTGATTCGCGAACACTTCGTTCCGGCCGACATCGCACGGAGCTACGAGAAAGGCGGTGCGACCTGCCTCTCGGTGCTGACCGACGTCGACTTTTTCCAAGGGGCCGACGACTACCTGAAGCAGGCCCGGGCGGCGTGCAAGTTGCCGGTGATCCGCAAGGATTTCATGATCGACCCGTACCAGATCGTCGAGGCGCGTGCGCTGGGCGCCGATTGTGTGCTGTTGATCGTCTCTGCCCTGGATGACGTGAAAATGGCCGAGCTGGCGGCCGTGGCCAAGAGTGTCGGGCTGGATGTCCTGGTGGAAGTCCATGATGGCGACGAGTTGGAGCGAGCCCTGAAAACCCTCGATACCAAACTGGTCGGCGTGAACAACCGCAACCTGCACACGTTTGAAGTCAGCCTGGAAACCACCCTGGACCTGTTGCCACGCATCCCGCGTGATCGCTTGGTCATCACCGAAAGCGGCATCCTCAACCGGGCCGATGTCGAGTTGATGGAAGTCAGCGATGTGTACTCGTTCCTGGTGGGCGAGGCGTTCATGCGGGCCGAGAACCCGGGTACTGAATTGCAGCGACTGTTCTTTCCTGAACGAGGCCTGCCGCTGAGCGGCTCGACGCTGGACTGATCCATGTCGCCTGTGATTTCCCTCAGCGTCGAAGCTGGCCTGCAAGCCGAACAGGACCTGTTGGCCAGCATCTGCGCGGGCGACGCCGAGTTCGGCCTGCTGTTCTGGCAGCCCAATGACCGCGCGCTGGTCATGCCGCGCCGCTTGAGTCGACTGCCGGGGTTCGAGCACGCCAGTGAAGTATCGGCCGGCCAAGGCTGGCCAGTCCTGCTGCGTGAAACCGGTGGTGAGCCGGTGCCGCAATCGGTCGCTACGGTCAATATCGCCTTGGTCTACGCGCCACCGCGCAGCGAAGGCGACCATGGCCGCATCGAAACCGGGTATCGCCGGTTGTGCGATCCCATCTGCCAGCTGTTGGATGAATTGGGCGGGGTGGCTTCGCTGGGAGAAGTGGAAGGGGCCTTTTGCGACGGGCGCTTCAACGTCAACCTCGACGGCCGGAAAATGGTCGGCACCGCTCAACGCTGGCGCCAGAGCAAAGGTGGCCAGCGTCCGGTGGGGCTGGTGCATGGCGCGCTTTTGCTGGAGAACGAGCGCGAGTCCATGGTCGCGGCGGTCAATCGCTTCAATGAGGCCTGTGGCCTGGAGCAGCGAGTGCGTGCCGAGAGCCACATTGCCTTGCGTGAAAAATTCCCGGCGCCTCACGCATTGGAGCGGCTCGAGGCGCTGTACCGGGAACTGCTGACCCAGCTGCTGGGTGCTTAACGCGTTCCGAACACCACCATGGTCTTGCCTTTGACGCTGACCAGGTTGCGCTCTTCCAGGTCCTTGAGTACGCGACCGACCATTTCACGGGAGCAACCGACAATCCGGCCAATCTCCTGGCGGGTCACCTTGATCTGCATGCCGTCCGGGTGGGTCATGGCATCGGGCTGCTTGCACAGCTCCAACAGACAACGTGCGACACGTCCAGTGACGTCGAAAAATGCGAGATCGCCGACCTTGCGGGTGGTATTGCGCAGGCGCTGTGCGATTTGTCCGCTGAGGACGTAAAGAATGTCCGGGTCTTGCAGGGACAGTTCTCGGAATTTGGCGTAGCTGATTTCCGCAACTTCACATTCAATCTTGGTCCGCACCCAGGCACTGCGTTCCTGTTCCTTGCCCGCCTGTTCGAACAACCCCAGCTCACCGAAAAAATCTCCGGAATTGAGGTAGGCGATGATCATTTCCCGACCGTCATCATCTTCTATCAGGATAGTGACCGAGCCCTTGATGATGAAAAACAGCGTCTCGGAACGATCTCCCGCACAAATGATGTTGTGTTTGGCTGGGTAGCGGCGGCGCTGGCAATGCATCAAGAGCTTGTCGAGATTCTTGATCTTGAACGTGGGAGTAATGGCAACCATGGTTGTATCCCGAAAGACTGCGCGGTGTGGTGGTTTGTTTTTGTATGAAGGCGAATAGCTATCGCTAAAAGCTGGCCATACGCCAGCGAGTTGGCGCCAGCTTAACAGAGGCGTCCTTAATAGATTTGAGAATTTACCTACAGGCTGGCAGGACGGGGCTCTAAGACGAAGAGCGGTCATGGCGAAGCGCTGTGCTAAGCTGGCGACCCTTTTTTAACAGTGGAGTCTTGGCGATGAAGGCACGCATCCAATGGGCTGGCGAAGCCATGTTCCTCGGTGAGTCAGGCAGTGGTCATGTGGTCGTCATGGACGGCCCGCCAGAGGCCGGTGGTCGGAACCTGGGTGTTCGGCCGATGGAAATGCTCCTGTTGGGCGTAGGCGGTTGCAGCAATTTCGACGTGGTCAGCATTCTTAAAAAGTCCCGCCAGGCCGTCGAAAGCTGCGAAGCGTTCCTGGAAGCGGAGCGTGCCACCGAAGATCCAAAGGTATTTACCAAGATCCACATGCATTTCGTGGTGAAGGGGCGAGCCTTGAAGGAAGCCCAGGTCAAGCGGGCCATTGAGCTGTCCGCCGAGAAATACTGCTCGGCTTCGATCATGCTCGGCGCCGCCGGCGTCGAAATCACCCACGATTATGAAATCATCGAATTGGGGTGAGTCGATCTCGATGGCGAAGCCCGCAACTCGCCGCGTTGAAATCCTGAGCTAAAGAAAAAGGCGACTCCCGCTGGAAGTCGCCTTTTTCATTGGTGTTGCAATGGCGTCAAATCCGATAGGTGCTCTTGGTCATGACCTTGGCCAGCAGGCTCATGCCGAACTTCACCGGGCCCGGAAAACGGAAGCCACCGGCGTCAAGCGCACTTTCGGCATGGTGTTCTTCATCCACGCGCATCTGCTCGAGGATCGCCCGGGACTTTTCATCCTCGGCCGGCAGTTGCTCCAGGTGTTCGTTCAAGTGCTTGCACACCTGATGCTCGGTCGCGGCAACGAAGCCGAGGCTGACTTTATCGCTGATCAGGCCGGCGACGGCGCCGATCCCGAATGACATCCCATAGAACAGCGGGTTCAGGACGCTGGTGTGGCTGCCCAGCTGGCGAATGCGTTGTTCACACCAGACCAGATGGTCGATTTCTTCCTCGGCGGCGTGTTCCATTGCCTCACGCACCTGGGGCAGCTTCGCTGTCAGCGCCTGGCCCTGATACAGCGCCTGGGCACAGACTTCGCCGGTGTGGTTGATACGCATCAGGCCGGCGACGTGGCGGGTTTGCTCGTCACTCAGTTGCGCGTCCGGCTGCACGATAGCCGGTGATGGGCGGTACGGCTGGCCACTGAAGGGCAGCAGGGTGCGCATCGCGGTATCGGCTTGCAGCAACAGACGGTCAATCGGCGAGTAGTGACGTTGGGTAGTCATGCTTACCTCCGGGAAAAATCACAGCGGCCAGTTTAACCCAATCGGCCGCCGAGGATTTGCGTTGGGTCAGGACTATCAGCCCGGCGGCCAGTGCATCTGGCGCTGACCCAGCACATGCATATGAATGTGATAGACCGTCTGCCCACCCAGTTCATTGCAATTCATCACCACGCGAAAACCTTCTTCGCAGCCCAACTCCAGCGCCAGGCGCTGGGCAGTGAACAGAATGTGCCCGGCCAGGCCCTTGTCTGCTTCGGTGAGGTCATTGAGCGTACGGATCGGTTTTTTCGGAATGACCAAAAAATGCACGGGTGCTTGCGGGGCGATGTCGTGGAAGGCCAGTACCTGGTCATCCTCGTAGATGATCTTTGCCGGGATTTCCCGGTTGATGATCTTGGTAAACAGAGTATCCACGGCTGTTTTCTCCATTGGGTTCGTCGAGGTCCGATGTCATGAAGGCTCCGGTTGAGGCGCCTGGTTGTTCAACGTGAAGGGATCAGCGCGGGCAGTAAGCCTTGTTGATCATGCCGGCGATGTTCCGGACCAGCCATCGCGATCCCAGTCGCGGCAGTGCGGCCAGCCAGCGATTGCGGCGTCCAGGAATGATGATGGCGCGGTTCTTGTCCAGTGCGCGTACGGCGTACAGGGCAACTTCCTCCGGGCTCATCAGCAACTTGCTGTCGATGAGTTTCTGTTCGTCCATCTGCGCCCTGGCGAAAAAGCCGGTCCGGGTCGGCCCAGGGCAAAGCACCGAGACCTTGATCGCGCATTTCTTCAGTTCAACTCGCAGGGCTTCGGAAAAGTGCAGTACATAGGCCTTGCTGGCGTAGTACGTACTCATCCAGGGGCCGGGTTGGAAGGCGGCGATCGAGGCAACGTTGAGGATCTGGCCGCCGCCGAGCAGCGCCATGCTATTACCGACGGCGTGACAAAGCCGTGTCAGGGCGAGGATGTTGACTTCGATCAGGTCCTGCTCGGTCATCCAGTCCTGGCCCAGGAATGGCCCGCTGGTGCCGATGCCTGCACAATTGACCAGCAGATCGATCTGTCGCTCGCCTTCCTCCAGTTCCAGCAGAAAGCCTGAAAGCCTCAGCGGTTCGCCCAGGTCACAGGCCCGGAACAATACTTCCACGCCAAACCGCTGAGTCAGTTCGATTGCAATACTTTCCAGCCGATCACGCTGTCGAGCCACCAGTATCAGGTTGCGGCCGCGCCGGGCCAGCGCTTCGGCCATGGCCAGGCCGATACCGCTGGAAGCGCCAGTGATCAGTGCGTAACGGGTCATGCAGTTCTCCATCGCAACAGCCCGCCGCCAGTTGACTGGGCTGTCACCGGCATGAAACGCGCTTATTGTTCCTCTTCTTCTTCATAGTCTACAGAAGGCGGAGCGGGCTCGGCTGCCTCGACGGCGGGCTCTTCAGAGGTTTCGTTGCTGGATTCGCTGCTTTCATAGCTGCTCAGGCTGCTGCTGTCGTAGTCCTCCTGAAGGGCTCCGAAGATGCCGGCGAAGGTGGCCATGAAAATCAGGACGATCATCACCAGCCAGAGCGAGGCCAGCAATTTGACCGCTGTGGTATTGCGCGGCGGCGGGGGGCCGTACTGGTTTGCGCCGGTATTGCCCGGAGCGATGATGAGGATGAAGGGGAAGATGCTGCCCACGAATGGAACCAGGTTGATCAGCCACAACCATCCCGACCAACCGAGATCATGCAGGCGCTGGACGTTGAACTGGATGCTCACGAAGGCAAAGGCTAGCACGACGACTGCGGCGAGCAGGCCGCCGACGATGAGTCCCGCGACGGAGTCGGAAGCCAGCAGCCAGGCCGTGGACAGCCAGAAGCCTATGCCGACCAGGGGCAGTAGGGCCAGGGTCAACACCATGGTCCAGGCCAGGTAGCGTAGACGGCCGATACGCCCATCGAAGCTGAAAGGCTTGAGTGTGCCGTATTCGGCAAGCGCTTCACCGACTTGGGCGCGGGGAGGCGCGTATGGCGAGACAGGCTCGACGATCGAATCGGGATGGCGTCCACTCGGTTGCCGTGGTGCCTCCTGTACCTCGCCAAGGTTCAATTGGACGACGGGTTCGGCTTCGATCCTGGCATCGATTCCGCTCTTGTTGAGCGCTTCCAGGTACTGCTGCGCCTCACTCTGGGACAGGTTGCTCTTGAGGGCTACCTTGCGCCCGGTGAACAGCCGTTCAATGGCGCTGACATCGCTTTTGAACAGCTCGGCGAGGTTGAGTTTGGCGGTGGTGGTATCGACGCCCGGCATCAGGCCGCCGTCGAATACGATGTTGAAACGGGTTTCGCTCATGCCCGGCATCCTTGTCTCTAAAAGTTGATGAGTTGTTTTGTTCAGGCTGATTCAGCGGGGCCATTGCCCGCCAAGCTGCGTCGCCCGGGCTTGTGCCTGACGGTATTCTTCATCCAGGCGTGCCACCAACTGATCGACGCTGGGCAAATCATCGATTTCACCCACGCCCTGGCCAGCGGACCATACGGTTTTCCAGGCCTTGGCTTCATCGTTCAGCGGTTTGAGTTTCGAGCCGAAATCCACGGCGCCTTTGTTCTGCAGGGCGGCCAGATCGAAACCGGCGTTCTCCAGGCTCTGGCGCATGAAACTGGCCGGTACCCCGGATACAGCAGGAGTATGCACGATGTCTGCGGCTCTGGATGTGAGCAACATCTCTTTATAAGCGTCAGGTGCGTGGCTTTCGCTCGTACCGATGAAGCGTGTACCGAAGTAGGCCAGATCCGCGCCGAGCAATTGTGCGGCCAAGATCTGATGGCCGTGGTTCAGGCATCCTGCCAGCAGCAGGGTCTTATCGAAAAACTGCCGGATCTCGGCGATCAGTGAAAACGGGCTCCAGGTCCCGGCGTGCCCGCCTGCGCCAGCGGCAACGGCGATCAAGCCATCGACACCGGCTTCGGCGGCTTTCTCGGCATGCCGTCGGGTCGTCACGTCATGGAACACCAGGCCGCCGTAACCGTGAACCGCGTCCACCAGCTCTTTCACCGCACCCAGGCTGGTGATGACAATCGGCACCTTGTGTTCGATGCAGATGGCCAGGTCGGCCTGAAGTCGCGGATTGCTGTGATGAACAATCAGGTTTACCGCGTAGGGCGCCGGGTTTTCCAGGGTTGCCAAGCCGGCTTCGATTTCTTCCAGCCAGGCCTTGAAGCCGCTGCTTTCGCGCTGGTTCAACGCCGGAAAGCTGCCGACAATGCCATTGCGGCAGCAGGCCAGCACCAGTTGTGGATTGGAAATCAGGAACATTGGCGCCGCCACGACGGGCAGTCGCAAGCGTTGTTCAAGCAGAGCGGGCAACGACATGGGAAGTACCCCGGAAATGGATGCTGATTGGAGGTTAGAACGGTCGAACGACGACCAGAATTACGATAGCCAGCAATATCAGAACCGGCACTTCATTGAACCAGCGATAAAAGACATGGCTGCGGGTGTTTTCGCCACGGGCGAAGCGCTTTACCTGGGCGCCGCACATATGGTGGTAACCGATCAGCAGCACGACCAGGGTCAACTTGGCGTGCATCCAGCCTCCCTGGGTGAAGTAGGCGCCGGCATTGAGGCTGAGCAACCAGATGCCGAATACCAAAGTGGCAATCATCGCCGGGCCCATGATGCCGCGGTACAGCTTGCGCTCCATGACGCTGAAGCGCTCTTTGCTGACACTGTCTTCGCTTTGGGCGTGATAGACAAACAGGCGAGGCAGGTAGAACAGGCCGGCGAACCAGCAGACCATGCTGACAATGTGAAGTGCTTTGAGCCACAGATAGAGCATTTTTAGTTATTCCTCGATTCACGGTAGCCCGATAGTAGAGGTTAGAGCGGCCACACGTCACCTTGACGGTTGTCGCAACGCCCTGCGGCCCCTATTATCGACGGCTTTCCAGTGGGTTCGTTGAGGGCAGGTTTATGGTCAAGGTCGGTATCGTCGGCGGCACGGGTTACACCGGTGTCGAACTGCTGCGTCTTCTGGCACAGCATCCGCAGGCTGAGGTGGTGGTCATCACTTCCCGATCCGAGGCCGGCCTGGCCGTCGCCGACATGTATCCGAACCTGCGCGGCCATTACGACGGCCTGGCGTTCAGCGTTCCGGACGTCAAGACCCTCGGTGCCTGCGATGTGGTGTTCTTCGCCACGCCCCACGGTGTCGCCCACGCCCTGGCCGGTGAACTGCTGGCCGCCGGGACCAAGGTGATCGACCTGTCGGCGGACTTCCGTCTGCAGGACGCCGATGAGTGGGCCAAATGGTACGGTCAGCCCCACGGTGCGCCGGAGTTGCTCGAGGAGGCGGTCTACGGCTTGCCGGAAGTCAATCGCGAGAAAATCAAGCAGGCTCGACTGATCGCCGTACCGGGTTGCTATCCGACCGCGACACAGTTGGGCTTCTTGCCGTTGCTTGAGGCCGGTCTTGCCGATACTTCGCGTCTGATTGCCGACTGCAAATCCGGGGTCAGCGGCGCCGGGCGTGGCGCCAGTGTCGGCTCGCTGTATTCCGAGACGTCGGAAAGCATGAAGGCGTACGCGGTCAAGGGGCATCGCCACCTGCCGGAAATTCGCCAGGGGTTGCGCCGGGCTGCGGGTAAGGACGTCGGCCTGACCTTCGTGCCGCACTTGACGCCGATGATTCGTGGCATTCACTCCACCCTCTATGCGACCGTCGTCGATCGTTCGGTGGACCTGCAGGCATTGTTTGAAAAGCGTTACGCCAACGAACCGTTTGTCGATGTAATGCCCGCTGGCAGCCATCCAGAGACCCGTAGCGTGCGCGGTGCGAACGTTTGCCGGATCGCTGTGCATCGCCCGCAGGACGGTGACCTGGTGGTGGTATTGTCGGTCATCGATAACCTGGTCAAGGGCGCGTCCGGCCAGGCGGTGCAGAACCTGAACATCCTGTTCGGCCTGGATGAGCGCCTGGGGCTGTCCCATGCGGGGATGTTGCCTTAAAAGCAGTTTGCCGCAGCTCCGCAAATAGTTGACCGATTTTGTAGGAGAAGCGGATAATGCCCGCCATCACGCATTATGGCGGCGTAAGCGCCGGGAGATATTCAGCATGAGCGTCGAAACCTTCACCCCCACGGCTTTGCAATTCACCCACGGTGCCGCGCACAAGGTGAAGAGCCTGGTCGATGAAGAGGGCAATGATCGTTTGAAGCTGCGCGTATTTGTTACGGGTGGCGGTTGTTCCGGTTTCCAGTATGGCTTCACTTTCGATGAGGAAGTGGCTGAAGACGACACCATCGTCGAGCGCGAAGGGGTCAGCCTGGTGGTCGATCCGATGAGCTTCCAGTACCTGGCAGGTGCCGAGGTGGATTATCAGGAAGGTCTGGAAGGGTCGCGTTTCGTGATCAAGAACCCTAACGCCACCACGACCTGTGGGTGCGGCTCTTCGTTCTCGATCTGAGACAGCTCCAATAAAAACGCCGCAGTGCCTTACGGCCCTGCGGCGTTTTTTTGTCCGTAATCCTGATCTCAGGCCGGGTAGATGGCGCCGAGTACGCGCAAGCCACGGGCGCCAGTGACGCTCGGCCGATTGCCCGGAATGCCTTCAAGGCAGCAATGGGCGAGCCAGGCGAAAGCCATGGCTTCGACCCAGTCCGGGTCCACGCCATACATCGCCGTACTGCTGACCTTGGTACCCGGCAGCAACTCAGCCAGGCGTTTCATGAGCGCCTGGTTGTGCGCGCCGCCGCCGCAAATCAGCAACTCCTGGGTATTCGATTGGGCATGCTGCAGTGATTCGACGATGGTCAGGGCGGTCAGTTCGAGCAACGTCGCCTGTACGTCTTGCGGGGCGAAGGTTGGCAACTGCGACAAATGCTGGCTCAGCCAAGGCAGGTTGAATACCTCGCGGCCAGTACTTTTCGGCCCCTTGGTGACGAAGAACGGATCGCTGAGCAGTGCCTTGAGCAGGGCTGGCTCGACTTTCCCGCTGGCAGCCCACTGGCCGTCACGGTCGAAATGGTCGCCTCGTTGTTGATGTATCCAGGCATCGAGCAAGACGTTGCCTGGACCACAGTCGAAACCGGCTACAGGTTTTGCGGGCTCTATCAGGCTGAGATTGCTGAAGCCACCGATATTCAATACGGCACGATTACCAGCTCGTTCTTCGAACAGTGCTTCGTGAAACGCCGGTACCAGTGGGGCGCCTTGTCCGCCAGCGGCAACATCACGGCTGCGGAAATCGCTGACGACGGCGATGCCGGTCAATTCGCTCAACAGGGCCGGATTGCCGATTTGCACGGTAAACCCACGGGCTGGTTCATGGCGGATGGTCTGGCCGTGGCTGCCAATCGCCGTGATGTCTTCAGGCTTGAGTTTCTGTTCGTCGAGTAGGGTATGGATACCCTGGGCGGCCAGCTTTACCCAGTTTTGCTGGGCAATGGCAGAGCGGGCGATTTCATCGGGCCCGCTGCTGCACAGTCCGAGTAATTCGGCGCGCAGGGCGGCGGGCATGGGGATGTAGTGCGTGGCAATCAATTTGATCGCCGGGGCCAGTTCGATCAGTGCGATATCCAAGCCATCCAGGCTGGTCCCGGACATCACACCGATATAGAGCGCCATGGCTTAGCGCTTGCTCGAGGCCAGCATGGTGGCTTTCTCTTGATCCATGCGAGCCATCAAGGGTTGGCTTTGCGCCAGGAAACGCGCGCGCTCGGCCTTGGCGATCGGATCGGCCATCGGCAACTTCTGGCCAAGCGGATCGACATGGACGCCGTTGACCTGGAACTCATAGTGCAAGTGCGGTCCGGTGGACAACCCGGTGGTACCGATGTATCCGATCACCTGGCCTTGCTTGACGGTGCCGCCAGTCTTCACGCCTTTGGCGAAGCCCTGCATGTGGCCGTACAGCGTGCGATAGGTGTTGCCGTGCTGGATGATCACGGTATTGCCATAACCGCCGCGACGTCCGGCCAACAATACCTTGCCGTCGCCGGCCGCCTTGATGGGCGTACCACGGGGGGCTGCGTAGTCGACACCTTTATGGGCGCGGATCTTGTTCAGGATCGGATGCTTGCGGCCGGCGGAGAACTTCGAGCTGATGCGGGCGAAATCAACCGGTGTACGGATGAATGCCTTGCGCATGCTGTTGCCGTCGGCGGTGTAGTAGCTGCTGTTGCCTTGTTTGTTGGTGTAGCGCACCGCGGTGTATGTCTTGCCGCGGTTGGTGAAGCGCGCGGAAAGGATCGGGCCGTTGCCGACGCTCTTGCCATTGACCACTTTCTGCTCATAGATGACGTCGAATTCGTCACCCTGGCGAATGTCCTGGGCGAAGTCGATGTCGTAGCCGAAGACGCTGGCCATGTCCATGGTCAGGCTATGGGAAAGGCCGGCGCGGGCAGCTGACTGGGACAATGAACTGTTGATGACACCATGGACATAGGCCGAGCGAACGGTAGGCTTGGCGGTGACGCGGTTGAATACGTAACCCTTGTCATTTTTGGTCAGGGTGATGCTTTCCAGGTCGCTCAGCTTGGTGTGCAGATTGTTCAGCTGTCCATCTGGATTGAGTTCGAATTCGAGCTTCTGACCGCGTTGCAGTTGAGTGAACTGCTTGGCTTGCTTGTCGCTGGCCAGGATTTCGTGGACCGATGTGGAGGGCAGGCCAACCTTTTCGAAGAGGGTGGAAAGCGTGTCGCCCTTGGCAACAATCACTTCGCGATGTTCCGGTCCTTTCTTTTCTTCCACGACAGGCGCTTCTACCGGAGCGGCGGCCTGGGCAGTGTCTTCCGGGCTGCTTTCAATCTGCGCAAAAGGAGAGGCGGCCGGTTCGTTTGTGGCTTGAACGGCTTCGGCGGCGTCTTGTTCTTGTGTCAGTTGTTCAGCAGGGCTTTCCAGTTCAAGACTCAGAGTCGTCTTTTTGGCTTCAACATCGCTGGAGGGAAACACCAGGAGCGCCAGGCTTAGGAGGGCTGCGATGCCACTGGCGGCAAGCAGGTGGGTCTTTGGGTAAAGCGGCGGCGCTTTAGACGGTTCTGTGGTCATAAGTAATTTTGACTTTTGAAAAGATGAATTGGAAAAGATGAATGACATGATGAAGATGAAATAACTGTATAAAATATAACCAAAACCCCTGCGAAGCAAGCCCGCGAATGCTCTGTTCTGTGGATCGGCGTCCGTGCGCCGGGCAAACCTTGTATTTGGTGCACGATCTTGTATGGTTGGGGCCCTTTGAATCTGAGCCTTACGGGTCTGTTATGAAGTCGGTTGAAGAGCAGCTAGCGCTGATCAAACGTGGTGCGGAAGAACTGTTGGTCGAGTCCGAGCTGATCGAAAAGCTCAAGCGCGGGCAGCCGCTGCGTATCAAGGCTGGCTTCGATCCGACGGCACCCGATCTGCACCTGGGTCATACCGTGCTTATTAATAAGCTGCGCCAGTTCCAGGATCTGGGGCACCAGGTCATCTTCCTTATAGGGGACTTCACCGGCATGATCGGTGATCCGAGCGGGAAGAGTGCGACGCGCCCGCCGCTGACCCGCGAGCAGGTTCTCGATAACGCCGAGACCTACAAGACTCAGGTTTTCAAGATTCTTGATCCGGCCAAGACCGAAGTGGCATTCAACTCCACTTGGATGGATCAGATGGGGCCGGCGGATTTCATTCGCCTGACGTCCCAGTACACCGTGGCTCGCATGCTCGAGCGCGATGATTTCGACAAGCGCTATACAACCAATCAGCCAATCGCCATCCATGAGTTCCTCTACCCGCTTGTTCAGGGTTATGACTCGGTCGCGTTGCGCGCTGACGTTGAGCTTGGCGGTACCGACCAGAAGTTCAACCTGTTGATGGGGCGTGAGTTGCAGCGTGGTTATGGTCAGGAGGCGCAGTGCATCCTGACCATGCCATTGCTGGAAGGTCTGGACGGCGTGAAGAAGATGTCCAAGTCGTTGGGCAACTACGTGGGCATCCAGGAAGCGCCGGGCGTCATGTACAGCAAGCTGGTCTCCATTCCTGATGTGCTGATGTGGCGTTACTTCGAGCTGTTGAGCTTCCGGTCCATGGATGAGATCAATGCGTTCCGTGCTGATGTAGAGGCCGGGGCCAACCCGCGGGACATCAAGATCAAGCTGGCTGAAGAGATCGTTGCGCGTTTCCATGGTGAGGAGGCTGCGGCCAATGCTCATCGTGCGGCGGGTAATCGTATGAAAGATGGCGAGCTGCCGGATGATCTGCCGGAGATCGAGTTGACTGCGGCTGAGAATATGCCAATCGCGGCGGTTCTTAATAAGGCTGGCCTGGTCAAGAATGCGGCGGTGGCGCGAGATCTCCTGGGTTCGGGTGGCGTGCGCATAGATGGTGAGGTTGTGGATCGCACCTATATATATGAGCTGGGCTCTACTCATGTATGCCAGGCCGGCAAGAAGGCTTTCGCCCGTATTACGCTGAAATCTGAATAAAGCGAAATTAAGGGTTGACGGCAGATTCTGGAAGTCTATAATTCGCCCCACTTCCGGCGCAGTCGAAACGGAAAACTCCTTGAGATTCAACGAGTTAAGTAGGTTTCGAAGGTGCGGGGCTTCAGTTCATCGAAGCCAGGAAGGAGCAGATAGAGT
>NZ_JACNDD010000065.1:0-36915 GCF_017351395.1 Pseudomonas sp. FW305-28 | reverse complement strand
AAGACCTTTTGGTTACTTTTGGGGCGTTTGCCAAAAGTGACCCGCTGTAAGAGCGGAACCGCCAGCCGCCGTTACCGCAGCAACGGATATGTACTCAGTCAACAACATCCTGGCCGGCTGTCAGGCCGCCTTCGCGAGCAAGCCCGCTCCCACAATTGGATCGGGTACAACCGCAAGAGATCGGCCGGCTACTAGGCCGCCTTCGCGGGCAAGCCCGCTCCCACAGTTTGATCGAAGTAAAACCGGAAGAGACAGGCCAGCTGTAAGCCCGCTCCCACAGGGGATTGGAGGTGTCGCAGATATCACCGGCAACACAAAACAACTGTGGGAGCGAGCTTGCTCGCGATGGCGGCGGGTCAGTCGACATGGATGCCAACTGAACGGACGCTATCGCGAGCAGACTCGCTCCCACAGGTTTTGGCTGCTGACCAAAGATCAGCAGCCCTCACTCAATCAAACATTCGGGCAAGGCACCGGTGCCCAGTCGCCCAGGTCCGGGTTTTTGCACATGCTGTTGACCTGAGTGGTACCGGCACTGGCAACCTGCTTGCTTTCATCCTGCTTGACCTTGGCGGTCTGCAGGGTTTTCTCGGTGGTCACCGCTTCTTTCGGCACGGTCGGCAGGTCTTTCTTCTTCGCCGGCTGCACTTTCTTGATTTTCTTGTTGTTGGTGGTCTGAGCCACGACCGCCGGGGTATCAGCAGTGGCCACAGTCACCACGTCAGTACGCTGCACACCCACCTGCTGCAGATCTTTCTCGTAGGCCTGGGTGTAGTTGTTCAGGTCTTCCGAGGCTTTGCCGTTGACCGCGACGATCAGGTCGTTCGACTCTTTCAGGCCGGAAACGATTTCCGCCAGGCGCTTGCGGCCTTCGGTGTCGTTGACGGTCTTGGCCTTGCGGTCGGCAACCAGTTTGCTGAACGCGTTCTGGTAGCACTGCTGCGAGGTCTTGGCGTAAGCGGTGCTGCGGTCGATGTCGGAGACGCTTTTGTTGACGTCGGCAGCGTAGGAGGCGATGCGCTGGTTGTCATCGGCGATCTGCTTCTGGCGCTCGGTGTAGTAACCGGCGGCACCACCGGCCAATGCACCGCCCGCGGCACCGATGGCAGCGTTGCGGCCACGGTCTTCCTTGTCGGCGGTCAGGGCGCCCAGCAGTGCACCACCGACAGCGCCGACAGCGGCACCGGTAACGACCGACTTGGTCATGTTGCCTTCGGTGGAGCGCAGGTGCTGCACCGGCTCGTAGCAGTTCGGGTAGTACTCGACCTTGGTGCTCGAGGCGACCTTGGAGGTCGGCGACGTGGCGCAGCCGGTCAGTACGGTGCTGAAGCCGACAGCGACCATCAGCAAGTGACGCTTGGAAACCGAAGCAAATGGTTTACGGGAGAAAAGCATAGTTGTGTTCTCGTTTAAGTGTTGACCAAGCTCAGCACGGCGCTATCGCCGCCTGAGTCCCTTCCAAGCTCGCTGACAACGAACACTCAAGACCGCTGAGCGTTCGATGCGAGCAATTCCTTCAATATCGCCGCCGGGTCGGCTCGTTTTTGCTGACGATAATCCCCGACATGACGAACGAATAACGTTGCACGCGCCACCAGGCTCTTGCCCAGTACCGGTTTGCGCTCCAATTCTTCCTTGATGCGCTGGAACTGCGCCTGGATCACGGCATCGGTGTAGCGCGTGCCGGTGGCCAGGTTGTCGATGTAGATCGCCACCGCGCCATCCAGTGCGCTGCGGCCGTTGTCGATGGCCGTGGCAAACAGCGTGGCGCTGGCCTCATCCTTGGCATCCAGCGCGGCCTGCCGGCTGTTCTGCAGATTGGTCAGGCGAATGTTGTAGTTGTTGACGGTCTCGGCCACCAGGGCCGACGACTGGATCAGGTTGCCCGCCGCTTCCTCGCGCTGCTGGGCGATGAGCGAGACGTTGCGCTTGAGCTCTTCGTTGACCAGGCCCAGTTCGGCTTGCAGGCGCGGATCGACGCTGGCAGCGATGATGCTGTCCAGGCGTTTGGTCGGGTCGTCAGCGTCATCGATGGCGTCGGTCAGCGACGCGAGCCGCCCTTCTTTCTGCCATTGGGCGAACAATTCCTTGTAGCGCGAACGCGGCGCCGACAACGCCCCGACGGCCACGCGAAAGCCGGTGGTTTCGTTGCTCTGCTCGGTACCGTCGGCGGCGAACAACGGGTATTCGCGGCGCATGCCGGTGAACAGCGTGCCCTCGCCTTCCAGGTAGTTGCCGCCCTTGACCACGAAGCCGCCATAAGCGCCCTGGCGGCGACCGGCGTGCACCAACTGGAAGGATTCCTGGACCATCTCGGCTGCGTTGCCGACCACGTCGAACAGGCCGATGGGGTTCGGCAACTTGGTGCCGATGGGCATCAGCCGCGCCGCCTGACCGGTGCCACCGGCGACCTGGTTGAACACCGCCCAATCGGCCAGCGGCCCGTCGCTTTCACTGCCCTCCAGGCGCCGGGGAAACAGGCGCCCTTCCAGGTCCTGGCGGCTGACGGCCTGCCCGCCGCGGGCGGCGAATTCCCATTCGACTTCCGTCGGCAAGCGCACGAAACCCAACCCGCCGTCTTCGGCGGAGGTGCCGCGACCGCTCACCGGCAGCAGGTCCTTGTGGTATTTCATCAGCCAGGCGCTGTATACCGCCGAGAAGCGCTCGGCCTCGAACTTCGACAGTTTCACCTTGGGCAAACGCCCCGCCACGCCTTGGGGCAAATCGGCTTGCAGGGTTTCGCAGGCCGGCGCCGCTTCGCCGCTGGCCAGCGATTGCGCCTGGGCCATGACCTGGGCGTATTGGCGGGCCGTGACCTCGTACTTGCCGATGAAATACAGCATCGGCTTGAGCGGCGTCTTGGCGTCGGTCTTGGGCATCAACGGCGTGATGGTCGTGTTCCAGCCCTTGGGCAGGTCCTTGAGGGTGAACTGGCCGTTGATGAAATCACGCCGGTAGCCGGAAATGAACGACTGCTGGTAACCGGCCTCGCCTTCACTGAACGGGTAACCGAGGCTGATCTCGCGGTCGTCCAGGGTGCCCTGGGCGAGGATGTAGACGTAGCGGAACACCATCTGGCCTTCGCACGGCAGCGGCAGGCTGACGTCGTCGGGCAACGGCTTGGGGTTGTCCAGTTTGTCCGTGCTTTCATCAGCCCAGACCAAACCGGCCAGGCTCAGCGCCACGGCGGCGCCCAATAACTTATACATCGCGAATTCCTTCACACGCCTGGATGCGCGCCACCCGCCAGCCACCACAAGCCGCCGCGACGGCGCTGACGCCGAGCACGGCCACCAGGGCCAAAGTGTAGTGACGCACCAACAGATGGCTGGCGTATTCGCCGGGCATCTGTGCAAATAAATAATTCAGGCCCGACTGCGCCAGGCCATACAGGCCGGCACTCAGCAGGGCCGCGAATGTGGCGCTGTAGAGCGCCTGCAACACCACGAACAGCAACAGCGCCGCGGTGGAAACCCCCAGCAGGCGCAACACCGACAACTCCCGGCGCTTACGCTCGACCGCCGCCAGGGCGCCGGCAAAGATCGCCGCGAACGCGCCGGCCAAGGCCAACCCGGCGATGATCCAGAACACGATCGACAGATTGCGGCTCAGCGATTGCACTTGTGCGATGGTCTGGGCCTGGGTCGAGACCAGCAGGTTCTGCCCGGCGAAATACTGACGCAGTGGCTCGACGTCGCCGAGGCTGCGAGCATACAAACGAAACGCCGGGTAGACCCGTTGCCCGGCCACACTCACCGCATCGCCCGGCCAGCCGAACGCGGGCACGGCACGGCCGTCGCGGTAATCCTCGGCGGCCTCCAGCAAGGCCAGCGGTGCAAACAGGCCATCCCGGGCAAAGGCTTCCAAGGGCAGCACATGCAATACCTGAACGCGGGTGCGCTGCGCCTCGCTGCGACCGGCCACCTGCCGGCCGAAACTGGCTTGCACCCAATCGCCAGCCTTGGCGCCGAGCTTTTCAGCGGCGGTCTGGCTGAGCACCACTTGATCCAAGCCTTGCGGCACCGGCAAATGCTCGAACAAGGGATCGTTGGCCGCGGTGGGAATCATCTCGACCGTGACAGCCGAAGCATCGCTGCTCAGATCCGCCGTGGCGGCGATCTGGCGGGTGCGCGGCAAGGCAAAGGCCACGTCGCCACGCTGGCTCAATTGTTCGATGAATTCGGCACTGAAGCGACCGCCGCCCAAGGGGATGATTTCCCGGGTGGCCGGGTCGTTCTGCAAGCGCTCGGTCAGGCTGCTGACCAGGCCGAACTTCAGGCCGAACAACACCAGCAACGGCGCCACCACAGCCACCAGAGCAAGCACCGAGCAGGCCGACAGCCAGGCATCGTTGCGGTAATCCTGCCAGGCCAGGGAAGCCACCAGCGCGCCTCGCATCAGCAAGCCTCCCCGAGGGTGGCGGTGACACCGCCGTCGGCATCGCGACGGCAACTGATGCGCCGCACCTGCAAGCCGCTGGCGCGAGCCAACGCCTCGTCGTGGGTGGCGACCACACAGCACACCCCATGTTCGCGAGCCTGGGCCACCAGCAAGTGCATGACGCGCTCGGCGTTCAGCGGGTCGAGGGCGGCGGTCGGCTCATCGGCCAGCAGCAGGCGCGGCCCATGGGCCAACGCCCGGGCACAGCTGACCCGCTGGCGCTGGCCGACGGATAAGTCCGCCGGTTTCTTGTCCAGTTGATCGGCGATGTCCAACTGCCCAGCCAGGCGCGTCACGCTTGCGTCATCCTTCAAGCCCAGCAATTTGCGCGACAACGCGATGTTGCCGCGCACATCCAGGAAGCCCAACAGGCCGCCGGTTTGCAGAACATAACCCAGGTAACGACTGCGCAGCTCGGCCAAGGTGCCCTGTTGCGACGCACGCCACAATTTGGCGATGTCCAGCGGCGTGTCGGCGGGCGTGAAGTCGAACTGTCCGGCCTGATCCGGTGCCAACACCAGCGCCAGCAGGTCCAGCAACGTACTCTTGCCGCAACCGCTGGGGCCGACCACCGCCAGTTGTTCACCGCCGCGCAATTGCAGCCGTGGAATCACCAGGCTGTAGCGCTGGCTGCCGGCGCCCCGGCTTTTGTGCACGGCGTTGAGGGTCAGCATCACGGCAGCGTCGACAACGGAACGCGGTACAAGGCATCGCCCGGCTCGGCGTCGCCGAAGCGCACCCAGTTGGCGAGGTCGTTGTGGAAGGTTTCGTAGAGGCGGATTTTCGAATCCAGCTCGTCGATGAAATCTTCCTGCTCGGCCACGCTCAAGGACAGCCACAAGTCCTGGGTCATGTTCAGCGACTTGCTGCGGTACGGCAGCCCTTCCAGGTACTCGCCCAGAATGCCGCCGTCGGCCAGGTTGCCGCCCTTGCGCAGGGCCGACGGGTCGCGGCTCATGTAGGCACTGGCGCTGGCGATTTCCTGGAAGAAATCCTTGGGCGAGCTCTGGGTCTTGCGGGCCGCGTCGACAATCAGCTTCAGCGACTGCTGCAGGTCGTTGAGTTGCAGCTTGGTCAGCATCACGCAGACCTGGAACGCCGGCAGCGCCGGGTTGGTCAGGTCGCGGTCGGCGGTCCAGGCGCTGACCAGTTGCGGCGCCTGGCTGGCGGATTTGCGCCCCAGGAAATCCATGTGCATCGCGTAGCCGACCGCGGCCGACTTGTCGGCCAGGCTCGGCGCGGCACTGAGCAGCGGCACGCTTTGCGCCTTGTTGCTGCGCACCTGATGCACCAGGTCGGCGAACACCGAACCGATCTCGTCGACCCGCTCGCCGAACTTGCGCACGTCGGCGCCCGGCACCGGAATGTACAGGTCGCCGATCTGCGGGTTGGCGTCGGCGGTCAGGGTGCGGTACTGGCTCTGGGCGCCGGCATGGGTTTTCTTGCCCGCGTCGCTGAGCAGGTGCAAGGCGTAGATCTTGATCTGCTTGCCCAGCGCCGCCTGGCGCACTTCGGCCTCGTTCATTTGCGTGGCGGCAAATGGGTCGTTCTTGCGCAGGGCACCGGCGTCGGTGACCAACAGGATCAAGCGCCCGCCATAACCGGACCAGTCCATGCCTTCGACGGCTTCCATGACCCCGGCGAACGCATCTTCGTTGAACGAATGGCTCGACACCGTCGATGCCTTGACCTGCCGCGCCAGCTCCATAAAGCGTTGCGGGTCGCGACCCTGCTCGAGGGTGATCAGGGTCTTGGCGACGTATTCCAGGCCCGGGGTTTTCTTGATGCTGCTGCGGAAACCCACCATGCCGAAGCTGACACTGTCCAACTCGCCGCGCTCGGCGATGCGGGTTTGCAGTTCGTGGACCACGTCGCGCACCTGGTCGATGTAGGGCTGCATCGACACGGTGGTGTCCACTACCATCACCACGGCGGTGCGGAACGCGTCGGCGTTGGCGGTGGTGATCGGCGTATTGCCCGCCGCCTTGGGGGTGTTGCCAGGGTCGATGGACGCCACGTTCAGCAACTGCACCGGCTGGCCGTTTTCATCGAGGCTTTCGCGGGAGTCGAAGATCGGCAACAGATAGAACTGGCTCTGCGGCACCGCGCTGGCGGCCGGTTCAAGGGCCAGCACTTGCTGGTCCTCCTGCGGGCTCTGCTGGGCCTTGAGCAACACGTTCTTGGCGGCCGATGGGTTAGCCAGGAGCTTTTCCACTTCGCCAGGCTGACGCAGGAACATCACTGGCGCACGGCCGGAACGTTCGGTGAATTTGAGCACCAGGCTTTGCTTCCAGTCGCTGACCTGGGCGGCGGGCAACCAGCCGTCGCTGCGTCCGTCGGTGGCCGCGCCGACCCGTACCCAGGCGCTGCCATCGAGGTCTTTGCGCTGATACACGTACAACACCGAAAACGCCGGCAGTGCCTTGCCCGGTGCGGCACCCGGCGCCTCGGCGAGTTTCGCCCCCGGCTTGCTGAGCACACGCTGGAACAGGGTTTTCTTGCCAGCCATTAACAGCGGACGCTGGCCACCGTCGGCCTCGGTCGCCACGGGGGGCTGGGCCGGCGGGGCGACGGGTGGCTTGACCGCCGGCACGTCCGGGGCCTTCGGCGGCTTCACTTCCGGTGGCTTGACCGAGGTGGTCGTGGCCACCGGCGTCTTCACTTCTTTGCCGCCGTCACCGGCCAACCACCAATAACCCGCGCCACCCAACGCCAGCGTCACGGCGACCGCAACGGCGGCCAGGGCGAACACCGGGCCCTTGCGTTGCTCCGACACCGAGGATTGAGCCGTCGATTTTATCGGCGGCGGAACGGGCTTGGACTGCGATTGTGGCTGCGGTGGTGAATAAGCCGGGCCGCTGGGAATGTCGATGGACATGGGCGTCAAGCCCGCCAAGTCATCCACCGCAGGCGGCGTGGTCGGCAGTTGCAACGACAACGGCCGGATCAGCGTCGCTTCCGACGATTCCTCAGGCAGGTTATCCAGCGCCCGCAGCAATGCCGCCGCGTCCGGGAAACGCTCCGCCGGGTCCTTCGCCAACAGTTTGCGCAACACGTCCTGATAACGGCCGTGGTGCACCGGCAACTCCGGCAACGGTTCGGTCAGGTGCGCCAGGGCCGTGGACAGTGCGTCGTTGCCGGTATACGGCAGTTTGCCGACGAGGATTTCGTAGAGCACCACGCCCAGGGCGTACAGGTCGGCGCGACCGTCGATGTCTTGCCCACGGGCCTGTTCCGGGCTCATGTAGCTGGGCGTACCGACGGCAAAACCGGCCTGGGTGAACTGGGTGCGGTCGTCCAGGGACTTGGCGATGCCGAAGTCCGAGAGCACCGCCGTGCCATCGGCGCGGAACAGGATGTTGGCCGGTTTGACGTCGCGGTGGACCAGGCCCAAGCCGTGGGCATACCCCAGGGCCGAGGCGATCTGGCGGATGTAGGTCAGGCCTTGCTCCGGCGTCAGGCCCGCGGCGATGCGTTCCTTGAGCGTGCCGTTGGGCAGGTACTCCATCGCCATGTAATACAGCTCACCGACGTTGCCGATGTCATGGATGGTGACGGTGTGCGGGTGCGACAAGCGCGCCAGGGTCTTGCCTTCGCGCAAAAACCGCTCGCAGAACGTCGGGTCGGCGGCCAGGGCTGCCGCCATCACTTTCAACGCCACCTTGCGCTCCAGCGAACGCTGGGTCGCCAGGTACACGCTGGCCATCGCGCCTTCGCCTATCGGCCCTTCGATGTCGTAGCCGGGGATGACAATGTTCAGGGTCAAGCTCATGACGGCACCTTCACGACCACCACGGTGATGTTGTCCGGCGCGCCGCGCATCAGGCCCAGGGACACCAGGCTGCTGGCGATTTCGCCGGGCTCGTCGTGGCTCAGTACTTCGCGGATCTCCTCGTCCTCGACGGTCTTGGTCAGGCCGTCGCTGCACAACAGGTAGCTATCGCCAGGCACCAGCAGCAGTTCGGTCAACGCCAGGTTCAGTTGCGCCTCGACGCCAATGGCCCGGGTGACGATGTTCGCCCGCGGGTGCACCCGCGCCTCGGCTTCGCTGAGCAGGCCGCTGTCCTGCAGATCCTGGACGTAGCTGTGGTCCCGGGAGATGCCTTCGAGCACGCCGTCGCGCAGGCGATACAGGCGGCTGTCACCGGCCCACAGGCACATGCCCCGCAGGTCACGGACGGCCAGGACCACCACGGTGCTGCCCATCATGGTCACGCCACGGTTGGCGGTTTCTTCCCGCACGGCGGCGTTGACCCGTAGCAGGTCGCTTTGCAGCGCCGCGACGTATTCGTCCAGCGAACGCCCCACGGCGATGCCGCGCAGGCTGTCGACGATCAGGCTGCTGACGTAATCGCCCGCCGCGTGCCCGCCCATGCCGTCGGCCACCACCCAGAGGCCGTTTTCCGGCAGGTCCAGGCAGGCGTCTTCGTTGACCTGGCGGACCATCCCGACATGGCTCTTGCTTGCAGACTTGATTGCTTTTCCGGCACTTGGACGCATCTACACAACACCTTCTTGGCCGAGCAAAAATTGCGCAAAATCAGCGGCTGCCGGCAATCCCTGGCAGCGCATCAAACCCGGGGCAATGCGCTCCGATCCCTGGCCCCACCACAGGCTTACGCCTTCGCAGGCCGCCTCGGCCAAGGCGCTCATGCGCCGCTGCGGGTCGGTGGCATCGAAGCGATGCAGGCTGGCGAAACGGCTGCTCGACGTGCGCGGCAGGTACATCGGGCTACCGAGGGTTTCCAGCTGTTCGTTGAACGCCTCGAAACTGGCCTCCACGCTCAACGTGCTCAGCAACAGGTTTTCGACCCGCTCAAACCACTCGTCCGCACCGCCCACCACGGACGCCGGGTCCGCATCGGGCTCCAGCAGCACCGCGACGGTCAGCGGGAAATAACGGCCGACCCGGTCGATGCTCGGCATCACCACTCCGACGGCGGCGTCCGGGCCACACACCCCCGGCGCGAGCATGAAGCGCCACAGCGGGCTGACCAGATAAGCATCCAGCCAGCGCTCGCCGAGGCTGCTCTGGCTGGCGAGCAGACCCGCCGCCAACCACGAATCCCACGGGCCGATGAACCCCTGGGGCAAGCCACGGCTGACGAAGTCGCCGCGGCTGGCCAACTTTCCGTAGAAGCCCGGCGTACTCATAGCCGCTCCGGCAGGCTGAAGCCGCTGAGCACCCGGCTCTTGAACGGGTTGAAGGCGCTGTTGGCCCGCAACTCGTAAGAGGCACTGGCACCATCGACCCGCAGTCGCAGGTTGAAGCGATCCGGCGAGTTGCCGGCGGTCAGGTCCGATTGTTCCAGCAAGCGGAACCAGGCCCACGGCCCGTCCAGGGTGATGCCGGAACGACCGCTGGAAGACGGCGGCATGATGGAAATCCGCACCACGCCGATGCTGCCCGGGTTCGGCCACTGCATGGCGGTCGGGCGGCTCGGGCCGTGGTCATAGCTCAGCTGTTGGCCGTCGAGGTCGAGCAGGAACTGGGTGATGGTCGAGTCCATCGCCACCGGCTTGAGTTCGAAGCGCACCATCGGCTGGGTGCCGCCGGAGCGGAAGAACGCATCGCGGATGGTCGCCGCGCGCTGGAAGGTCTGCAGTACACCGGGGGCGATGCCGAGCTTCTGCGCCGCGCCCGGCTGCCAGCGCCAGGTCGGCGTCGAGGTGTCGACGTAGGGTTGCAGGTACTTGCGGAAGTAGTTGTCCATCACCCCGCCGACGCCGAAGAACTGGCCGAAATCGTCCAGGGTCGCGTCTCGCGCACTGCCCGGCGACATCGGATAGCGCCCGGCCAGGGACTGGCGATAGATGTTCACCACTTCGCTGGTCCAGGCGGCGTTCAGTTGGTTGCGCACCCCGCCCATCATGCTGTTGGTGGTGGAGTTGACCACCGACTTGACCAGTCCCTGCACCAGCGGCGGCTGGCGTTCGGCGTTGAGGCTGACGCGAGTGGCGGCGGCCGTGGCCTGGTTCTTGGCTTCGCCAAGCAAGGCATCGCCGCTGGCCCCGACCATGGCGCTGACCTGCACGTACAGAGCGTTCATGTCGGCCAACAGACCGTCGATGGCCGCCGGCTCGCCTTCGCTTTTGCTGACGATGCTGTTGAGCTCGGCGAAGTGCGCGGTGATCGGGTCATCGCTCGCCGCCGGCGCGTTTGGCGTCGCCTGCTCCTGGCCGAGCAAGCTGCCCAAACGCTCCTTGAGCTTGTCCACGCCGCCTTCCACCGGCGCACCTTGGGCGGCCAGCAAGCGTTCATCCTGTTGCAGGTCGGTTTCCTTCGCCACCGCCACCAGCAGTTTTTTCAGCGGCGAGGTCGGCCCGGAAATCACCCGCAGCACATCGGCGGCCTGGGCCACGCTGGTGATCGGCACGAAGTCGATGTCGGCGAGCAAGGCGTCCCATTGGCGCAGGTAATCCTGGAAGTACAAGCGACGCACATCGGCAGCCAGGCTGGCGACGTTCTGCTGATCGGCCTGTTCATGGCCCAGCACCCACTGCTCTTCAGCCAGGGTGCCGGTCTGGCTCAGGCTGGTGAGCAAGAAGCCCTGGCGGTAACCCTTGACGGTGAAAAACCCGCTCAGTGGTTCGCCCAGCGGCTTGCCGCTCTTGCGGCTGAACACCAGCGCCGCGTCACGCCCGGCGGCTTCGTTGATGCGGAAGTCCGGGATGCCTTCGGGCAGTTTCTGGCGCTTGATCCGGTCATAGACCCGCTGGGCCACCGGCAATTGCTGCAACTGGCGCCGCAGGTCTTCGACCAGGCGCTGGTCCAGGCGCGCGAGGGGCGGACGCCGCTCGAACAGTGCCTGCAAATGCGCGGTCAGGGCCTGGCGCTGCTCGGCCGGCAAGTCCCGCGGCAGGCTGCGGTCCCAATCCAGGGCGATCCAGGCCTTGATGAAGTCGGCATCGTAATGCTCGGTGTCGGCGAGCATCAGGTAGGCCTTCAAGCCTTCGTAGAGGAAATCCGAATTGCCGCCGCTGTGCAGCTGTTCTTCGATGCGCGTCAGCAGGCGTGGCGCGAACACCGCGATCAGCAGCTTGCGGTAGACGCTGCCGGACTCGGCTTCGAGCATGTCACCCTGGTACAGGCCCAGGCCTTCGGCCCAGCTCGGGGCGTCGTCGGCCAGGTGTTTCACGGCGTTGAGCAATGGCAACACCGCGAGCACATCCCGTTGCGCCGGGCTGAGGTTCTGCACGGTCTGGCCCAGCGGCGCGACCTTCTGATCGACCTGGGCGATGTAGGCCTGGTTGGCACGGTAGCTGACCCACCACAACGTGCTGACCACCAGCACCAGCACCACGGTGGAGGCCAGAACGCCGCGGGCGATCCACTTGCGTCGACGCTCGACTTTCGGGTCGACGCCCACCAGCCCGCGCTCGGCGAAAGCCACGGCGGTGAAGAGTTTTTCGATGAAGTAGCTGCGCCCGGTGCCGGTCTGACGCGCCAGGTGTTGACGGTCCAGGTTCATGCTCTGGGCCATGGAGCCGATCAGGCGGTCGATCGGGCTGCCCTCCTGGGTGCCGCTGGTGAAATACACACCGCGCAGCAACACGCGCTCTTCGAAGGCGTTGGGTTTGAACACCCCTTCGAGGAAGCTTTGCAGGCAATCTTTCAGGGCGCCGAACTGCTGCGGGAAGCCGTAGATCAGGTCGCGCCGCGCCGGGTCGCGCTCTTGTTGCAGGCGCTCCACCAGGCGGTCGTTGAGGCGTTGCTCAAGGCCGGTGAATTCGCTTTGCAGGTGCGCCAGCGGGCTGTCGTTGCTCTTGCCGTCGTCCAGGGCAAAGGTCATGCCCCAGACCTGGGCGCGCTCTTCCTTGCTCAGGGTATCGAAATACTCCATGAACCCGGGCACCAGGTCGAGCTTGGTCAGCATCAGGTAGATCGGGAAGCGCACGCCCAGTTGGGTGTACAGCTCCTGGATCCGCAAGCGAATCGCCGCGGCATGGGCGGCGCGCTCGGCGTCGCTGCCCAGCAGCAGGTCGGACAGGCTGATGGCGATGAACGCGCCGTCAATCGGGCGGCGGGCCCGTTGCTTTTTCAACAGCCCCAGGAAGCCCAGCCAGGCGGCCTTGTCGATGGTCGCGTCGCTGTCCTGGGTGGTGTAGCGGCCAGCGGTGTCGAGCAGGACCGCCTGGTCGGTGAACCACCAATCGCAATTGCGCGTACCGCCAACACCGCGCACGGCACCGGCGCCCAGTTGCGCGGCCAGTGGGAAATGCAGCCCGGAGTTGACCAGCGCGGTGGTCTTGCCCGAACCCGGCGGGCCGATGATCACGTACCACGGCAGCTCGTAGAGGTTGCGACGCTCGTCACCGCCCAGCTTGGCTTTCTTGAGCAGGGCCAAGGCTTCGTCCATGCGCTGGCGCAGGGTTTCGAGCTCTTCGGCGGTGGCGATGCTGGTGGGGTCGGGCGGGGTTTGCGCGGCCAGGCTGCGCATCACTTCGGCGGCCTGACGGCGCGCCTGGATGATGCGGAACACCCGGTAGGCGATCCACACCGCGAACACCAGGATGATCAAGGCCCAGCGGCGACCTTCAGGCACCAGCCAATCGAGCAGCGGGCCGACGAACCAGATGATCAGGCTCAGGGCGATCAGCCCCAGCAATGGGATGACCCAGCGGGTCATAAAACTGAAAAACGCCTTCACTCGACCCCCTCCGCCAATACTGTGATTTCAACCCGACGATTGCGCGCACGCCCCTCTGGGGTGGCGTTGGACGCCAACGGCTCGGTGTCGCTGCGGCCTTCGGCGCTGAAGCGCTCGGGCTGGCCGGTCTTGGCCGAAAGAATTTGCAGCACCGATTGGGCCCGCGCTTCGGACAACGCCCAGTTGGACGGGAACCGGAGGGTGGCGATCGGCCGATTGTCGCTGTGGCCGGTGACCAGGACCTGGCCCTTGACCTTGCGCACCGCATCGGCGATGCGCAGCATCAACGGCTGGAAATCGTCCTTGATGCTGGCGCTGCCCGAGGCGAACAGTTCGTCGCCGCGGATGGTCACCACCGAGCGGTCGACGGCGTCTTCCACGGCAATCCGGTTGGCGCGGATTTCATCGGCCAGAAAGCCTGCCAGGCGTGGGCGCTCGACCACTTTCGGCTGCACCACGGGGCGGTCGATGGTCTGCACCGGGATTTCGCCCAGGAAGTGAATGTTCTTGAACACCGGCTCGGCATCGGAGGCCAGTTTCATGCGCAGGCCGAACAGCAGCGCCAGCAGCAAGGCCGCGCCGATGGCCACGGCGATCCACGGCGGCATGAATTGCGCCAGTCGATCACGGGCCACAGTGACACCGCGCCAGTGCGGCGACAGCTCGCGCTCGTAATCGCCCCGGGCGCTGCGGATTACCGCGCTGGTGCGCTCACGCAACGCTTCCAGTTGGCTGCGACCGTCGTTCATCACCCGGTAGCGCCCCTCGAAACCCAGGCACATGCACAGGTACAACAGTTCCAGCAGGTACAGGCGCTCACGGGGGCTTTGCAGGCAATGCTCCAGCAACTGGAACACCTTCTCACCGCCCCAGGCTTCGTTGTGCACGGTGATCAACAGGCTTTGCTTGCCCCAGTCACTGGTGCCGCCCCACGGCGTGCTCAATACCGCTTCGTCCAGCGCGGTGCACAAGGCGTAGCGGGCCAGCAACACATCGTTGCGCACCACACCGGCGGCCTCGGCGCGCTCTTCGAACTGGCGCAGGTAGGCCAACAGTTGCGCGCGCAAACTGGCCGGCGCCGGGTGGGCGATGGTGTTGCGCAGGCGCGTCAGCAGGGCCAACAGCGGGCCGGCGGCGCTTTCCAACGGGTTGAGGCCCTCGGCCTTGCCGGTCAGGACCGGCGCGGCCGGCATCGACAGCGGTGCCGGCTGTGGACGAGCCGGATCCGGACGGCCAGGGTCCGGGCGGAATGGATCGGCGCCACGGCCACCGGGCGTCGGCATGAATTGGGTACGATCGTCGTTGCTCATCGCGGTTTATCCTCGGATCGCCCAGAAAGCCAGGTTCAGCCCTGGGAACTGGCCGGCGATGTGGAACGCAAAGCCGCCGGAGTTGCTCAACTGCTGCCAGTGGTCGCTGCCCCGGTCGAGTTCGTAGTAGGTGGAGCCGGCGTGGTACGGCAGTTGCCGTGGCGCCACCGGCAACGGCAGCAGGCCGATGCCCGGCAGTTGCAGGTTGACCAGGTCGCGGATGTGCTCCACCGAGCCGACCTTGCTCTGCTGGCCGAAGCGGCTGCGCAGGGTTTCGGCCGGCACATCGGCACGCACCACCAGGATGAAGCTGGCGCTGTCGAGCAGGGTCTTGTCGGCCAGCATCGCCACGTGGATGCCGTAGGCTTTCTCGACAATCGGAATCGGCGTCGCCTTGCTGTCGATCAGCATCGACAGGGCTTCGCGCAGGGCCTGCATCACCGGCGCGTAGCTGAGCGCCAAGTCATCGTGCTGGTACGGCGGGTATTGCTGCGGTCGTCGCCCGGACGCGGTGAACGTGGAGAACTCCCCGGCCAGGCTCACCAGTTCGCTGTAGAAGCGCTCGGGGTGCAGCGGGCTCAACTGGCTCAGGTGCTGGATCAGCGGCTGGGCGCGGTTGACCAGTTGCAGCAGCATGAAGTCGGCAATCTCCGAGGCGCCACCGGCACCGGACGCCACCACCCGCCCGGCCAAGGCTTCGCCGCGTTGATGCAGCAGGCCCAGCAGTTCGCTGCGAAACGCCGCCAGCGGTTTGGAGGCGATGACATCCAGCAGTGGCGGGATGTAGGTGTCGTCGAGCACCAAGGCACGGTCGGCACGTTTTTCCTTGATGCGCACCACACCGATGGCGGCGTAGTCGCCGATGCCATCCTGTTCGGTCAACAACCGCAGGGCCCGGGAGCCAAGGGCCACCGGCGCGCGGTTTTCGAACGGTGCGTTGTCGTCGCGCACTTCGCACACCTGGCTCACATAACGCGCGGCGCCGAGGTCTTCGCCTTCGTCCACGGTGTCACGGGCGCCGGCGCGCTTGAGCGGCAAGGCCAGGTACACCAGGCCATCGCGCAGGTTGTCATCGACGTTCAGCGGCGTGGGCGCCAGGTCATCCTGGGGAATGTTGAAGGGCGTGCCGTCCGGCAACAGGCCCCGCGCCGAGATGATCGCCAGCTTGCCCTGGGCCAGCAGGCCCTGGTCGATCAGCAATTCGGAAAAACCCCAGGCGCCGGCCGACAATGGGCGGCTGCGTGCGTCGATGAGGTTTTCCAGGTAACGGTCATGCTGTTGGAAGTGCTGCGTTCCAATGAACATGCCTTCCGACCAGACCACGCGATTGTTCCAGGACATGGGGGCTCCGATTGCTTATTGGGCAGGGCTGGATGGGGGAACGACGACGGCGCTGCGCACGGCGCGCACATCGAGGCTGATCTGGTATTCGGTGTATTCGCGCGCCGGGACATTCATCACCGTGCGCCACAACGACTGGTCCAGCTCGCGATAGCCCACCAGTATTCCGATGTGTCGCGTGGCCGGGTCGAGGTCGCGTTGCAGGCTCAGTTGCTGGCCGGGCTGGATCAGCACCTCGTCCTGGTCGATCAGGTCAGCGCCCAGCGTGGCCTGGGCCCGTTCGGCCAGGGCGAAATAATCGGAACGGCCAAAGGTCGCGGCATTTTTCAGTTCGAAAATGCGCACCCGGACCGGGGCCGGCTGGCCGGTGGCGCCGGGGTTGAGGCCGGCAATGGCATGGAAATGCAACTCGATGGCGGCGGTGTCGGCCTCAGCTTCTTCGGGCTGGGGGTTGGCCGCATCCTTGGCGCACGCCGTCAGCAGAAGCGCGGTGGCGACTGCGAGTAAAAACCTGGGAATCATCCTGCGTCCTCAATGACGTTTGAGCTATCCGTTGTTGGCTGATCAATATTGTTATAGGACAGCGCCGCTCAACGGCGTCGCTGTCGTGTGCTGTGTTCTTCGTAGGCGCGACTGAACTCGCGACCGAACAGGTCCTGGAAATCCTCCTGGGCTTCCCGGGAAATGTTGCTGTAGAGCTCGGTGAATTGCTGCCAGTACTGGGCCTGCCGCGAGCCGCTGAAAATCCCCGAAAGCCCGCCGGGCTTGGCCATGCGTTCTTCCAGTTGCGCCGGCTCGAAGCGCCCCAGCAAATGCTTGATGGCCGCTTCCACACCGGCCATTACCGCCAGTTGGTGGGCCCGCAAGTCATCGAAACTGTCACGCACCGCCGCGTCCGGGGCCATGAACGCCTGGTTGCCGTGGCGCAACAGCAACAGCAAGGCTTCATCGACATTGGGGGCGAACTTCAGCGGGTTGTTTTCCACCGGCTGGATCATCGTCTGCTGGATGCGGAACTCACCCTTGAGGCTGCTGCGGGCGCGCAAGACATCGATCAGGCCTTCGACCATCAAGCGATAACTGCGCCCGATGCTTTCCATCTGTGCTTCGGCATTGGCCTTGTCCAGGCGCAACTGATCCAGCCCGGCGCCGCGCAGGAAGGCTTGCAGCAAGTCGGGTTGGGCGGCCTCGGCCGGCGCGGCCGGAGGAACTGGAGCAACTGGAGCAACCGGGGCAACTGGAGGAGCAACTGGCGGTGCGACCGGGGTCTCGACGCGGGTCACCGGTGCTTCACGCACGGGTGCCGGCGGCGGTGCACTGATTTCAGCAAAGATGTCGACGAGCGGAGGCTGCGAAACCGGGGTCGCGATCGGCTCAACCACTGGCGGTAGCGGCACCGGCGGCGGGGCCACGGGCAGCGGGGCAACCGCCACCGGTGCAGGCTTGTCGCTGAACGGGTCCCAGTCGTCCGGAATCACCGAGGCAGACGGCGGTACAACCGGCTCGACCACGGAGGGCGGGCTCGGCCGGGCAATTGGCGTCGGCGGGCGGAAATTGTGTTGCTCGGCCGGGACATGGTCAGGCTGGGTGGCCGGCGGGACACTGCTCGGGGCCAAGAAGTCGAACAGGTCCGGCAGGGTGTCCATGGCCGACACGCCCTGGAAATGCGCAGGCGAGGCCACCTGGATCGGCGACGGCACATGCGCCGCGGCGCTCTGCTGCCCCATCAAGGCCTCGAAACTGCTGGGCGATTCGGCGAACGGATTGCTGTCGGTGACCGGCAGGTTGAAATCGACGCGGGCCTGGATTTCATAATCACCAATGCGGATCACTTCGCCGTCTTGCAGGGGCTCGCTGTTGCCCTTGCGCAAGCGAACGCCAGCCTTGACCAATTCCACACCATTGGTGCTGTTATCGGTCAAATAATAACGCCCGTCTTTGTATTGGATAACGCAATGTTTACCGGAAACCAGGCGCTCGGGGTCCGGTAATACCCAGTCATTATCGGAATTACGGCCAATTGCCATCACCCCCTGATCCATGGACTTTTCAGAACACTGGCCTGGGGTAATTTTGTGATAACTAGTGATAGTCAAACACAGCGGCATCTTGCCTCCTTGCTGAATACTTCGCGCGCGGGCGGGAGTGAAGGCTCAGACCTTGACCACCCGCCGGCAACCTGCCAACAACCGTAAAAACGGCTTTTTGCCAGCATGATCGCTGATCATAACCGGCTTGCGTGACAAAAACCCCACGTGAGTTGCCGCTTCGACCGGTAGGTCGGACAGGCTGTTAAGCGCATCACAACTGTTACATAGGGCATACACAGGCGAAATAGCTTACCTTGACAAGCGATAAGTACTACACCAAAAATGCACAACTTCTTGAATATACATGATGGCACTTTAGGATCATCACAGATCTAAAGGGCCATTACCGTCAAGGAACATGTGAAGTTTCATCCGAAACTTGCGTGTGAACTGCCCGACTTCTATCAAGCGGGTGATAGGGAGATCGATCCAAGTGGATGTGCCTTTGCTGCTCGCCGCCGTTTCCGCGACTTCGCCGTGTGGTGAAGATCTGGAATATGACGCGGATTTCCTGCGCCTGGAACGTGACTCCCGGGGCCAACCCGAGCGCAGCATGGGCGATTCGATCCTGCCTGCCGAACCCCCTGAATGGCGCAGCATCCAGCAGCAGAGCCTGGACTTGCTGCAGCGCAGCAAAGACCTGCGCATCACCCATTTCCTGATGCAAAGCTCCCTGGCCCTCGAAGGCCTGCCGGGCATGGCCCGTGTGCTGACGCTGATCAGCGAATTGCTCAAGCAATACTGGGCCGAACTGCATCCGCGCCTGGACGCCGATGACGACAACGACCCCACCGTGCGCATCAATGCCCTCGCCGGCCTGACGTCCGATGTCACCATCCGCCTGCTGCGCGAAAGCATCCTGACCCGTTCGCGGACCTTCGGTGCCGTCAGCTTGCGCGCCGCCGCCAACGCCAGTGGCCTGCAAAGTTTCCCGGATGAAAACCTCGGCGCCGAACAGCTCGCCGGGGCCCTGCTCGACAGCGACCCCGAGCAGTTGGAAGTCATCCGCGCCGCCCTGCTCGAAGCCCGCAGCGCCGCCGAAGCCATCGAGCAGCAGGTCAGCGACCAGGTCGGTTCCGCCCAAGGCGTGGACCTCGGCCCGTTGAAGCAACCGTTGAAGATGGCCCTGCAGATTCTCGGCCAGTTCGCCCCGCAGAGTGGCGACAGCGCCCAGGCCGATCCCGTCAGCGACAACAGCGCAGCGCCCGCTGAGCATGTAAATGTCACAAGCTCACCGCGTAATACCAATAACAGCACCAACACCGTCAGCGGCGACATCAACAACCGCGACGACGTGCTGCGCAGCCTGGACCGGATTCTCGCGTACTACACCCGTCATGAGCCCTCCAGCCCGCTGCCGGTGCTGTTGAACCGGGCCAAGCATCTGGTGCACGCCGATTTCGCGGCCATTGTGCGCAACCTGATTCCCGACGGCATGAGTCAATTTGAAAACCTGCGCGGCCCAGACAGCGAATAAAAAGCGAGCGGATCACGCAGTCACGTCACCGGCACCCCCGATGACGCCAACACCGTCGCTCAAGCGACCAGGAGCAGCAACGTGGCGAAGCAAAGTTCTCAGAAATTCATCGCGCGCAACCGCGCGCCTCGAGTGCAGATCGAGTACGACGTCGAGCTCTACGGCGCCGAGAAAAAGGTCCAGTTGCCCTTCGTCATGGGCGTCATGGCCGACCTCGCCGGCAAGCCCGCCGAGCCTCTGGCTGCGGTAGCCGACCGCAAGTTCCTCGAGATCGACGTCGACAACTTCGACTCGCGCCTCAAGGCCATGCAGCCGCGCGTGGCGTTCCATGTGCCTAACGAACTGACCGGCGAAGGCAACCTGAGCCTGGACCTGACGTTCGAAAGCATGGACGACTTCAGTCCGGCGGCCGTGGCCCGCAAGGTCGACTCGCTGAACAAGCTGCTCGAAGCGCGCACCCAGTTGGCCAACCTGCTGACCTACATGGACGGCAAGACCGGCGCCGAAGAAATCATCATGAAGGCGATCAAGGACCCAGCGCTGTTGCAGGCCCTGGCGAGCGCGCCGAAGCCAGCACAGGACCAATGATCATGACTGACAATACAGCCCGCGAAGGCGCACAGAACCTCGGCGCGACAGAAGAAACCAGCGAGTTCGCGTCCCTGCTGCTGCAAGAATTCAAACCCAAGACCGAGCGCGCCCGCGAAGCCGTCGAGACCGCCGTGCGTACCCTGGCCGAACAGGCCCTGGCGCAGACCGACCTGGTGTCCAACGACGCCATCAAGTCGATCGAATCGATCATCGCCGCCATCGACGCCAAGCTCACCGCCCAGGTCAACCAGGTCATCCACCACCCCGACTTCCAGCAACTGGAAAGCGCCTGGCGTGGCCTGCACTACCTGGTCAACAACACCGAGACCGATGAGCAGCTCAAGATCCGCGTGCTCAACATCTCCAAGACCGACCTGCACAAGACCCTGAAGAAATTCAAGGGCACCGCGTGGGACCAGAGCCCGCTCTTCAAGAAGATGTACGAAGAAGAATACGGCCAGTTCGGCGGCGAGCCTTACGGCTGCCTGGTGGGCGACTACTACTTCGACCAGTCGCCACCGGATGTCGAGCTGCTGGGCGAGCTGTCGAAAGTCTGCGCGGCCATGCACTCCCCGTTCATCGCCGCGGCATCGCCGACCGTGATGGGCATGGGCTCGTGGCAGGAACTGTCGAACCCGCGCGACCTGACCAAGATCTTCACCACCCCGGAATACGCCGGCTGGCGCTCGCTGCGTGAATCGGAAGACTCGCGCTACATCGGCCTGACCATGCCGCGCTTCCTGGCGCGCCTGCCTTATGGCGCCAAGACCGACCCGGTGGAAGCCTTCGCCTTCGAAGAAAACACCGACGGCGCCGACAGCTCCAAGTACACCTGGGCCAACGCCGCCTACGCGATGGCAGTGAACATCAACCGTTCGTTCAAACACTTCGGCTGGTGCTCGCGCATCCGTGGCGTTGAATCGGGCGGCGAAGTGGAAAACCTGCCAGCCCACACGTTCCCAACCGACGACGGTGGCGTGGACATGAAGTGCCCGACCGAAATCGCCATCTCGGACCGCCGTGAAGCGGAACTGGCGAAGAACGGTTTCATGCCGCTGCTGCACAAGAAAAACACCGACTTCGCCGCGTTCATCGGCGCCCAGTCGTTGCAGAAACCGGCCGAATACGACGACCCGGACGCCACCGCCAACGCCAACCTGGCCGCGCGCCTGCCGTACCTGTTCGCCACCTGCCGGTTCGCCCATTACCTGAAGTGCATCGTGCGCGACAAGATCGGTTCCTTCAAAGAGAAGGACGAGATGCAGCGCTGGTTGCAGGACTGGATCCTCAACTACGTCGACGGTGACCCGGCGCACTCCACCGAGACCACCAAGGCCCAGCATCCACTGGCTGCCGCCGAAGTGATCGTCGAAGAAGTCGAAGGCAACCCGGGGTACTACAACTCCAAGTTCTACCTGCGCCCGCACTACCAGCTCGAAGGGCTGACCGTGTCGCTGCGCCTGGTATCGAAACTGCCGTCGGCCAAGGGCGCGTAAAAACTTATTGAAACGGGTGGCGGTAACCCTGTGGGAGCGAGCTTGCTCGCGATAGCGGTGGATCAGCTTGCATTGATGTCGGATGTGACGCCGCCATCGCGAGCAAGCTCGCTCCCACAGGGGATCTCCAGCAGGCTGGAGATCGTCTTCCACCCCGTTCAGCACCCGTAATTTCGCAAGGTCAGCGTCAACCAAACAATGTGGTTAGAAACCACACAGGGAGAAAACATGGCTGTTGATATTTTCATCAAGATCGGCGACATCAAGGGCGAGTCCATGGACAAGGCCCACAAGGACGAGATCGACGTCCTGAACTGGAGCTGGGGCATGTCCCAGTCCGGCAACATGCACGTAGGCAGCGGCGGCGGTGCCGGCAAGGTCAACGTCCAGGACCTGTCGCTGACCAAGTTCGTCGACAAGGCTTCGCCGAACCTGATGATGCACTGCGCCAGCGGCAAGCACATCGACAAGGTCAAGCTGACCGTGCGCAAGGCCGGCGGTGAAAGCCAGGTCGAGTACATGATCATCAACCTGGAAGAAGTGCTGGTCACTTCCCTGAGCACCGGCGGCTCGGGCGGCGATGATCGCCTGACTGAAAACGTCACCCTGAACTTCGCCAAGGTGCTGGTGGACTACCAGCCACAGAAAGCCGACGGCACCAAGGAAGGCGGTCCGGTCAAGTTCGGCTGGAACATCCGTCAGAACGTCAAGGTGTAATCGAAAATACCCCCGGTGCCACGCACCGGGGGTGTTTGGTGCTTGCTCGAATCCAATCTTTTCCCTTTCGGTGTCTGAGTCATGGCCAAGCCTTCGTTTATCAATTTGTGGAAAGCCTATTCCGACCTGCTGATTGCCCATCCTGACGCAAAACCCTGTGACGGTCCCTGGGCAAACCAATGCGCCATACGCATGAGCCTGACGCTCAATGCGGAGAAAACCATCAAGGTCAACAAATCCACCTACACCAAAGACCCCCTGTGTAAGCATGAACACGCCAGGGGCGCCGAGTCATTGGCGAATTGGTTGTGGAAACATCATCTGGGCCATCCAACTATTCTCAGTAACAGCCCCGAAGACCGAAAGACATTGATGGGCAAGACCGGCCTGATTTTCTTCAAGGACTGCTTTCAGCAATCAGGAGAGACTGCCGAAGGTCGTAGCGGCGACCATATCGATCTATGGAATCGTGGCCTGACCCAAACCAGCGACCTTTTCTATCGATCCAAGAAGGTCTGGTTCTGGGAGCTCATTTAATGAACAAGCCCCTGCTCGCCTTATGCCTGACGACTAGCCTGATCAGCCTGAGCGCGTGCGCCGAGCATGCCGGGGCGCCGACGACCCAGGCGGTTTTCGAGGGCCAGTCACTCAGCCTGGTTGACGATCAGGGCCAATGCACGCTGGTCAAACCCGACCAGAGTCGCATGAAGCTGGACATGGAATGGCCGTGCGGCTTCAGCCTGGATAAACAGCAGAAACTGCGCGTGGAAATGTTCAACAACATCCCGATTTTTGCGGTCTGGCGCAGCGAACACATGCCCGCCCCCAGCCGCGATTGTCTGAGCAAAATGCAGGCTATTCGTCAGATGCCGGAAGGTTTTGAGGCGGGAACGGTCAGCCTGTATGCAGCTTGCGGCTCCGGCGGAGACCAGAAAATGTACGTGGCGCCCTTTACGTGGTAACCGAAATCGCCACCCGCGATCGCCTCCAGCCCTCCCTATTGGACCGGTTGACCGACGACGATCCGACCAACCCCAAGGAAAGCGCTGACAAACGCGTGCTGTCCCTGACCCAATTGAAAGCCTCGGTGCTGCGTGACCTGGCGTGGCTGCTCAACACCACCTCATTGCTCGACGCCGATGCCACGTTGCACACCCCGGCGGGTACCTCGGTGGTGAATTTCGGCCTGCCGGCACTGGCCGGCAACAGCGCGTCGAACGTCGATGTCTCGGCCCTGGAAACCTTGATCCACCAGGCCATTGCCACCTTCGAACCGCGCATCCTGCGCCACACCCTGCGGGTACGCGCCCGGGCGACCGCCGAGATGAACCACAACGCCTTGAGTTTCGAGATCGAGGGCGACCTCTGGGCCCAGCCGGTGCCCCTGCGCCTGATGCTGCAGACCGACCTGGACCTGGAAACCGGCCATGTGCGCGTGGTCAACGCCGACCAGCGGAGACGCTCATGAACCCGCGCCTGCTGGAACTGTACAACCAGGAACTGCACCACGTGCGCGAAAGCGCAGCGGAGTTCGCCAAGGAATACCCGAAGATCGCCAGTCGGCTGACGTTGTCCGGCATGGACTGCGCCGACCCGTATGTCGAGCGCCTGCTGGAAGGTTTCGCCTACCTGACGGCGCGGGTGCAGCTCAAGCTCGACGCCGAGTACCCGACCTTCACCCACAACCTGCTGGAAATCGCCTACCCCCATTACCTGGCACCGACACCGTCGATGACCGTGGTGCAGATGCAGGCCGACCCGGACGAAGGCTCGCTGAGCAGTGGCTTCCCGCTGCCCCGCGATACCGTCCTGCGCGCCGCCCTGGGTCGCGAAACCCAGACCTGCTGCGAGTACCGCACCGCCCACGCGGTGACGTTGTGGCCGTTGCAGGTCAGCCAGGCCGAATACTTCGGCAACCCGTCCGTGGTGCTCGGGCGCCTGGCCGCCAGCGAGCCCAAGGCCAAGGCCGGGCTGCGCATCACACTGCGCACCGGTGCCGAACTGCCGTTCAACAGCCTGGCCCTGGACAACCTGCCGCTGTACTTGAGCGGCGCCGACGAACAGCCCTTCCGCCTCTACGAACAACTGCTGGGCAATGCCTGCGCGGTGTTCGCCCGCAAGCCCGGCGGCGACTGGGTGGAGCGGCTGCCCCAGGACGCGTTGCGCTCGCGCGGCTTCGACGATGCCGACGCCGCGCTGCCGGTGGTGTCCCGGGCCTTCCAGGGCTACCGCCTGTTGCAGGAATACTTCGCCCTGCCCCACCGCTTCCTGTTTGTCGATTTCACCCAGTTGAGCCGTGCGGTCAAACGCTGCGACGGCCAGGAACTGGAGTTGATCGTGCTGTTCGACCGTCACGATCCAAGCCTGGAAGGCAGCGTCGGCGCTTCGCAGTTCCTGCCGTTCTGCACCCCGGCCATCAACCTGTTCCCCAAGCGCCTGGATCGCATTCACTTGTCGGAACGGGTCAACGAACACCACGTGATCGCCGACCGTACCCGGCCGATGGATTTCGAAGTCCATTCGCTCAGCGGCCTCACCGGCCACGGCACCGGGCCGGAGCAGCCGTTCTTGCCGTTCTACGCCGTGCGCGATCCATCCCGCTATGGCCGCGACCAGGCCTACTACACCGTGCGCCGCGAACCGCGCGTGCTGTCCAGCGACCAACGACGCAACGGCCCGCGCTCGACCTACATCGGCAGCGAAACCTTCGTCAGCCTGGTGGACAGCCAGCAAGCGCCCTACCGCCACGACCTGCGTCAGTTGGGCGTGACGGCGTTGTGCACCAACCGCGACCTGCCGCTGTTCATGGGCGTGGGCAACGGCAAGACCGACTTCACCCTGGCCGACAGTGCGCCGGTTGGCGCCGTGCGTTGCGTGGCAGGTCCCAGTCGCCCACGGGCCAGCCATGCCCACGATGCCAAGGCCTGGCGGCTGATCAGCCAGTTGTCGCTGAACTACTTGTCGTTGAGCGAACAAGGCCAAGGCGCCGCCGCCCTGCGTGAACTGCTGCGCCTGTACGGCGACAGCAACGACGCGGCGCTGCAATTGCAGATCGAAGGCCTGCGGGAAGTCAGCAGCAAAGCTTGCACCCGGCGCTTGCCGATGCCCGGCCCGATCGTGTTCGGTCGGGGCCTGGAGATCACCCTGGAATTCGATGAAAACGCGTTTCGCGGCACCGGGGTGTTCCTGCTCGGTGCGGTGTTCGAGCGCTTCCTGGCACGCTACGTGTCGATCAACAGTTTTACCGAGACGGTGATCCGTACCACCGAACGCGGCGAGATCATGCGATGGAAAGCCAAGCCCGGACGTCGTCCGACCCTGTGAGTACCCTGGAAGCGATGCACCAGGAACCCTGGGAATACGACTTCTTCCAGGCGTTGCGGCGCATCGAGTGCGAATCCCCCGAGCTGCCGCGCCTGGGCCATTCCCTGCGCCTGGCCGATGACCCGTTGCGCCTCGGACAACAGGCCGACTGCACCTTCGCCCCGGCCACCCTCGCCTCGGTGCAACCGGGCGGCGACGGTACGCCGGCGCGCCTGGAGCAATTCTTCTTCGGCCTCGGCGGCCCCAACGGCCCGATGCCGCTGCACATCACCGAATACGTGCGCGAACGCCAGCGCAACAACGCCGACAGTACCAGCAAGCGCTTCCTCGATGTGTTTCACCATCGCCTGCTCAGCCTGTTCTACCGGGCCTGGGCCGAAGCGCGGCCGACCGTCAGCCATGACCGCCCGGACGATGACTACTGGTCGGCGCGCCTGGCGGCGCTCAGCGGCCGGGGCATGCCGAGCCTGCTCAACCAGGGGCTGATCCCCGACACGGCGAAACTCCATTACAGCGGCCACCTGTCGGCACAGACCCGTTACCCGGACGGTTTGAAGGCGATTCTCAGCGAGTACTTCGGCCTGCCGGTGGAGATCGAAGAACACGTCGGCCAATGGCTGGAGCTGCCCGAACGCAGCCGCGTCGGGGTCAGCGCCCATCAATTGGGCGTGGACTTCTGCCTGGGCCGCTTCGTGTGGGATCGCCAGCACAAATTCCGCATTCGCCTGGGGCCACTCAAGCTCGTTGACTACATGGGCATGCTGCCCGGCAGCCAACCGTTCAACGAGCTGGTGGCCTGGGTCGCCGAATACCTGGGCCATGAGCTGGACTGGGACCTGAACCTGGTCCTGGAACAACCCGAAGTCCCGGCACTGCAACTCAATGGTCGCTTCCGCCTGGGGTTCAATACCTGGCTGGGCCGCCCCGAAACAGATGCCAACGATTTAATACTGGCCCGGCATTACGCCGAACAGGCCAACACCTCACAGACCTCAAGGAGCCATGAGCATGGGTGAAATCAGTCGCGCCGCGTTGTTCGGCAAACTCAACAGCGTGGCCTACAAAGCCATCGAAGCCGCCACCGTGTTCTGCAAGTTGCGCGGTAACCCTTATGTGGAACTGGCCCACTGGTTTCACCAGTTGCTGCAACTGCAGGACTCGGACCTGCATCGCATCATCCGCCAGTTCAACATCGAGCCGGCGCGCCTGGCCCGTGACCTCACCGAAGCCCTCGACCGCCTGCCACGGGGATCGACTTCCATCACCGACCTGTCCTCCCACGTCGAAGAAGCCGTGGAACGCGGCTGGGTCTACGGCAGCCTGATGTTCGGCGAAAGCCAGGTGCGCACCGGTTACCTGGTGCTGGGCATCCTCAAGACGCCAAGCCTGCGCCACGCGTTGCTGGGCCTGTCGTCGGAGTTCGACAAGGTCAAGGTCGAAGCCCTGAGCGAGCGCTTTGACGAATACGTCGGCGACTCGCCGGAAAACGCCCTGACCGCCAGCGACGGCTTCAATGCCGGCGCCGTGCCGGGCGAAGCCAGCGGCGCCATGGCCCCCAGCGCCATGGGCAAGCAGGAAGCCCTCAAGCGCTTCACCGTCGACCTCACCGAGCAGGCCCGCAGCGGCAAGCTCGACCCGATCGTCGGCCGTGACGATGAGATCCGCCAACTGGTGGACATCCTCATGCGCCGCCGGCAGAACAACCCGATCCTCACCGGTGAAGCCGGTGTGGGCAAGACCGCCGTGGTCGAAGGCTTTGCCCTGCGCATCGTCGCCGGCGACGTACCGCCGGCCCTCAAGGACGTGGAACTGCGCAGCCTCGACGTGGGCCTGTTGCAGGCCGGCGCGAGCATGAAAGGCGAATTCGAACAGCGCCTGCGCCAGGTCATCGAAGACGTCCAGGCTTCGCCCAAGCCGATCATCCTGTTCATCGACGAAGCCCACACCCTAGTGGGTGCCGGTGGCGCCGCCGGCACGGGCGACGCGGCCAACCTGCTCAAGCCGGCCCTGGCCCGTGGCACCTTGCGCACCGTGGCGGCCACAACCTGGGCCGAGTACAAGAAACACATCGAAAAAGACCCGGCCCTGACCCGCCGTTTCCAAGTGGTGCAAGTGGCCGAGCCCTCGGAAGACAAAGCCCTGCTGATGATGCGCGGCGTAGCCTCGACCATGGAAAAACACCACCAGGTGCAGATCCTCGACGAAGCCCTGGAAGCCTCGGTCAAGCTGTCCCACCGCTACATTCCCGCGCGCCAGCTGCCGGACAAATCCGTGAGCCTGCTGGACACCGCGTGTGCCCGCGTCGCCATCAGCCTGCACGCCGTGCCGGCCGAAGTGGACGACAGCCGCCGGCGCATCGAAGCGCTGGAAACCGAGCTGCAAATCATCGCCCGTGAGCACGCCATTGGCGTGGTCATCGGCACTCGCCAGACCCAGACCGAAAGCCTGCTGAGCGCCGAACGCGAGCGCCTGGCCGAGCTGGAAAGCCGCTGGGCCGAAGAGAAAACCCTGGTGGACGAGCTGCTCGCCACCCGCGCCACCCTGCGCGAGCGCGTCGGCGTGGTGGACAGCGAGGACGGCAGCGAAGCCAGCCACACCCTGCGCGAGAAATTGGTGGACCTGCAACAGCGCCTGACCGCCCTGCAAGGCGAAACCCCGCTGATCCTGCCGACCGTGGATTACCAGGCCGTGGCCTCGGTGGTCGCCGACTGGACCGGTATCCCGGTGGGCCGCATGGCCCGCAACGAACTGGAAACCGTGCTCAACCTCGACCAGCACCTGAAAAAACGCATCATCGGCCAGGACCATGCCTTGCAGATGATCGCCAAGCGCATCCAGACCTCCCGCGCCGGCCTCGACAACCCGAGCAAGCCGATTGGCGTGTTCATGCTCGCCGGCACCTCCGGCGTGGGCAAGACCGAAACCGCCCTGGCCCTGGCCGAAGCCATGTACGGCGGCGAGCAGAACGTCATCACCATCAACATGAGCGAGTTCCAGGAAGCCCACACCGTGTCCACCCTCAAGGGCGCGCCACCGGGCTACATCGGCTACGGCGAAGGCGGCGTGCTGACCGAAGCCGTGCGGCGCAAACCGTACAGTGTGGTGCTGCTGGACGAGGTGGAAAAAGCCCACCCGGACGTGCATGAAATCTTCTTCCAGGTGTTCGACAAAGGCGTGATGGAGGACGGCGAAGGCCGGGTGATCGACTTCAAGAACACCTTGATCCTGCTGACCACCAACGCCGGCACCGAGCTGATTGCCGACGTCTGCAAGGATCCGCAGAACGTGCCCGAGCCGGAAGAAATCGCCAAGGCCCTGCGCCAGCCGCTGCTGGAGATTTTCCCGCCGGCCCTGCTCGGCCGCCTGGTGACGATCCCGTACTACCCGCTCAGCGACGAGATGCTCAAGGCCATCACCCGCCTGCAACTCAACCGCATCAAGAAGCGCGTGGAGAGCACCCACAAAGTGGCCTTCGACTACGACGACGCGGTGATCGATTTGATCGTCTCGCGTTGCACCGAAACCGAAAGCGGCGGGCGTATGATCGACACCATCCTGACCAACAGCCTGCTGCCGGACATGAGCCGCGAGTTCCTGACCCGCATGCTCGAAGGCAAGGCCTTGGCCGGGGTGCGGATCAGCGCGGTGGACAACGAATTGCAGTACGATTTCAGCGACGCGGCCTGACGGTAAGGAACACTGCAAGACCCCGTGGGAGCGAGCTTGCTCGCGATAGCGCAGTCACATTCAACATCCGTGTTGACTGACATACCGCCATCGCGAGCAAGCTCGCTCCCACAGTTGTTCCAATCAGCGGCGCAGCCATTACAACGATGAGATGAGCGATGTTATTCAACCAAGCCTCACGCCTGGCCAAGATCACCAGCCCCCTGGGACCTGAGGTACTGCTGCTCAAGGACATGGGCGGCGGCGAAGAACTGGGGCGGCTGTTCAACTACGAGCTGCAGCTGCACTCGCTGGACAACGCCATCGACCTCAATCAGGTGCTCGGCAAGCCCATGTGCGTGAGCCTGCAACTCGATGGCGGTGGCGAGCGTTATTTCCATGGCATCGTCGCCCGTTTCAGCCAGAACGTCGACCAGGGCCAGTTCGCCAGTTACCAGGCCACCCTGCGCCCGTGGTTTTGGCTGCTGACCCGCACCTCCGATTGCCGGATTTTCCAGAACCTGACCATCCCGCAGATCATCAAGCAGGTGTTCCGCGACCTGGGCTTTTCCGATTTCGAAGACGCCTTGAGCCAGACGTATCGCGAGTGGGAATACTGCGTGCAGTATCGCGAGACCAGCTTCGATTTCGTCAGCCGCTTGATGGAACAGGAAGGCATCTACTACTTCTTCCGCCATGAGCAGGGCCGGCATGTGCTGGTGCTGGCCGATGCCTATGGCGCCCACACCACGGCCCCCGGCTACGGCTCAGTACCGTACTACCCGAAGAACGAGCAGCAGCGCGAGCGTGACCACATTCACAACTGGCACCTGGCCCAGGAAGTCCAGCCCGGCTCCCTGGAGCTCAACGACTACGACTTCCAGCGCCCGAGTGCGCGCATCGACGTGCGCTCGGCCATGCCCCGCCCGCACACGGCCGGCGACTATCCCCTGTACGACTACCCTGGCACCTACGTGCAGAGCCAGGACGGCGAACACTACGCCCGCACCCGCATCGAAGCCTTGCAGACCCAGCACGAACAGGTCGAGCTGGCCGGTAACGCTCGGGGCCTGGGCTCGGGGCATCTGTTCAGCCTCACCGGCTTCACCCGCCAGGACCAGAACCGCGAATACCTGATCGTCGGCGCCCGCTACTACATTTCCCAGGAAAGCGGCGAAACCGGCGGTGGCGCGCCGACCGCGCAGTTCGAAAGCAGCCTGATCTGTATCGACGCCCAGCAAAGCTATCGGCCACTGCCCATCACCCATCGCCCTATCGTCAAAGGCCCGCAGACTGCGTTAGTGGTGGGTCCCAAGGGCGAGGAAATCTGGACTGATCAGTTCGGCCGGGTGAAGGTGCATTTCTACTGGGACCGTCACGACCAATCCAACGAAAACAGCTCATGCTGGATTCGCGTGTCCCAGGCATGGGCCGGGAAAAACTGGGGCTCGATGCAGATCCCGCGAATTGGCCAGGAAGTGATCGTCAGTTTCCTCGAAGGCGACCCGGATCGGCCGATCATCACCGGTCGCGTCTACAACGCCGAACAGACCGTGCCCTATGACTTGCCCGCCAATGCCACCCAGAGCGGCATGAAAAGCCGTTCGAGCAAGGGCGGCACGCCAGCGAATTTCAACGAAATCCGCATGGAAGACAAGAAAGGCGCCGAGCAACTGTACATCCACGCAGAGCGTAACCAGGACATCGTGGTCGAGGTGGATGAAAGCCATTCGGTGGGCCATGACCGCAACAAGAGCATCGGCCACAACGAGACGGTGACCATCGGCAACAACCGCCTGCGCATCGTCAAGCAGGAGGACATCCTCTCCGTCGGCCAGCGCAAGACCGACAGCATCAGCCAGAGCTACGTGATTGAAGTGGGCGAAAACCTGCGCCTGGTATGTGGCGAAAGCATCCTGGAGCTCAACGCCAGCGGCCAGATCAACCTGACCGGCGTACAGATCAGCTTCTACGCCAGCGGCGATGCCGAGTTCAACACCGGCGGCGTGCTGCACCTGAACAACGGTGGCGGCCCCGGAGCCACGCCGGACGGCCAGGGCGTCAAGGGCAGCATCGATGCCAACATCCAAGCCGCGTTCCCTGCACCCAAGGGCTAACCTCGAGATTTTCGCGCCATGACTTACCGCCTCAATGAATTCCAGTTCCAGCTGCCGCCCAGCGAATTGCTGGACGCGACAATCAACATCCTCAAGTTCCCCGAACTGGGCACATCCTTGATCGTCAGCCGCAGCTTGCTGGCCGAGGGCGAGACCCTGCAAAGCAACCTTGACGACCAGCTCAAGCGCCTGGAAAAACAGGTTCAGGACCTGCGCTGCCAACCGGGCGCCACCGTGCGCGTAGGCGCCAACCAGGAAGTCGAAGCCATCGAACTGCGCAGCCAGTTCAACAAGGGCAATGAAAAGGTCTTCCAGTTCCAGCTGGCCCTGGTGCTGCCCGGCACCCGCAAAATGCTTGCCCTGAGCTACGTGAAAGCCGAGAAACTGGGCGATGCCGAAGCGGCGCATTGGGCAACGATCAAGGGTTCGCTGCTGTTCGACGCTCTGGCTTGATGAGCACCTTGCATGTCTGACGCACTCTGGGCCGCTCGGCTAGGCGACGCGCTGAACCACACCTCGATGATGGCCGATATCCTCGGCGGCGTCCTGGAAGTGGCCGCGAACATTGCGATCACCGCGGTGGCGACGGCTGCCGTGGTCGCGGCCACGGGCATTACCGTTGCCACTGGCGGCTTGGGTTGCTTCCTGCTCGGCGCGGTGGTGGGCGCCGTGGTCGGCCTCGCCATGAGCAAGACCGGGGCCGACAAGGGGCTGAGCGACTTATGCGAGGGCATCGGCAACGCCCTCTTCCCGCCCACGGTGCAGGCCAACATCCTCACCGGCTCCACCAACACCTTGACCAACAACATCCCTGCCGCCCGCGCCGCCGGGGCGATCGAGTCCCATGTCGCGCCGGCCGGCACCGAACTTGAAGCACCCGAAGCCGAACCCAGCTACCTGGACATGGCCGAGAATTTCTTCTCGCAGATGTGGCGTCCCACCGTCGCCGTACCCGCCCCCGGTGCCGTGCCCAAGCCGCTGGACATGATCACCTGCATGAAACACCCGCCGATGCCGCCGCAGTTCCTGGCCGAAGGCTCGGACAAAGTCACCATCAACGGCCAGCCCGCCGTGCGCAGTGGCGACCGCAGCACCTGCGATGCGACCGTGGTATCAGCCGGGCTGATTTCACCTGACGTGACCATTGGTGGCGGTTCGGTGGTGGTGCGCGAGATCCGCAGCGGCAAGACCCCGGGCGTCGGGCTGGCGGTCACGGCGCTGCTGATGCTCAAGGGCGGCAAGGGTAAATTCCTCAGTAACCTGCCCTGCATGTTGATCGGCGGTGCGGCGTCGATGGCGGTCAGTAGCGCGATGGGCGCCGCGGCCAACGCCGCGATGGGCTCGTCGAACCCCGTGCACGCCGCCACCGGGGCCAAAGTGTTGGGCGATGTCGAGGAGATGGACTTCGTCCTGCCCGGCATCTTGCCGATCGACTGGCAACGCTTCTACAACAGCCGCGACGAACGCCGCGACGGATTGTTCGGTGCCGGTTGGAGCGTGCCCTACGAGGTGCGCGTCGAAATCCTGCCCCATCCAGACGGCGGCGAAACCCTGGTCTATAGCGACGAACAGGGCCGCCGCATCGACATGGGCTCGATCCCCCTGGGCGGTGCCGTGTTCAGTGCCGGTGAAGGCCTCAGCGTGCGCCGGCATGCCAACGGCGAGTTGCTGATAGAGAGCGCGGACGGGCTGTACCGCTTGTTCGAACCCACGCCAGCCAATGCAGCGCTGCTGCGCCTGAACCAACTGGGTGACCGCAACGACAACCGTATCCACCTGGAATACGACGATAACGGACGCCTGGCGCAACTGCGTGACACCTTCGACCTGACCCGCATCGCACTGGCGTATGACGAGCGCTGGCCACAACGGGTCAGCCGGATCGACCGCCTCTATGCCGATCAACGCCGGGAAGTGCTGATGCACTATGGCTACGACGGCCAGGGCGATCTGGCGCAGGTCCGTCAGTCCAACGACCAGGTAAAACGTCGCTACGCCTACGACGCCGGGCGGCGAATGGTGGAACACCAACTGCCTACCGGGCTTCGCTGTTTCTATGAATGGGCGTTGGTTGAAAACCTGGAATGGCGCGTGGTTCGCCACTGGACCGACGCGGGCGACGCCTACACCTTCGACTACGACCTGGCCGCCGGGACCACGCGCATCACCGACGGTTTGCAGCGCATCAGCACCCGTCGCTGGGATACCCGATATCAGATTACCGAAAACACCGACGCGCTGGGTCGCACCTGGACCTTCCAGTGGAACGACGAAAGCCAGTTGCTGGGGGCGACCGATCCCAACGGCGGACAACATCAGTTCAGCTATGACGAAGCGGGCAACCTCTGCGAAACCCGCGACCCGCTGGGGCGCAGCGAGTCAACCCTGTGGCTCGAACACTGGGCCCTGCCCCTGGCCGAAACCGATGCCGCGGGAAATACCTGGCAATACCGCTATGACGCGCGGGGCAACCGCATTCGCGAAACCGACCCGCTGGGCCACGTCACCCGCTATCGCCACGACGCCCACGGCCAAGTGGTGGAGGTCATCGACGCCACCGGCAAAAGCAAGCGCATGCGCTGGACGGCGCTTGGGCAACTCAGCGAACACACCGACTGTTCCGGTTACACCACACGGTTGAGCTATTGCGAGCGAGGGCTGTTGCTCAGCAGCACCGACGCACTGGGAGAGCGGACGCTTTTCAGCTACGACGACCAGGGTCGACTGCTGAGCAAGCAACTGCCGGACGGGCGCACCGAGCACTATCAGCGTGACGCAAGCGGACAGTTGATCAGCTATAGCGATCCGGCCGGGCATACGACAACTTTCCAACACACCCTAAGCGGTCAACTGCGGGTGCGCACCGACGCCCACGGTCGCCGGGTGGAGCTGAGCTACGACAACTACGGGCGCCTGCTGGCCCTGACCAACGAAAACGGTGAGCGCTACCGGTTCGCCTGGGACGCCGCCGACCGCTTGACCGCCCAACACAGCCTGGACGGCAGCCTCAAGCGCTACGCCTACGACCCGCTGGACAACGTCACCCGCGTGGAAGCGCTCGCGGTGCCTGGCAGCACCGACCTGGACCTCGCCCCCCAAGCCCCCATCATTCATGAGCTGGAGCGCGATGCGATGGGGCGACTGGTGGCGAAAGTCACCGCAGACGGGCGCACCGAGTACCGCTATGACGCGCTCGACCAGGTCAACGCGATCACCTTCACCAGCCAGACCGGTGAAGTACAAAGCCTGGGCTTGCGTTACGACGCCCTGGGGCAATTGATTACCGAGCAAGGCTGGGCGGGGAACCTCGAACATCGCTATGACGAACTGGGCAACCTGAACCAGACGCTGCTTCCCGACGGTCGTTGGCTGAACCGCCTGCACTACGGCAGCGGTCACCTGCACCAGATCAACCTCGACGGCCAGGTCATCAGCGATTTCGAGCGCGACCGCCTGCACCGCGAAGTGCTGCGTACCCAGGGGCGCCAGAGCACCCGCAGCGAATACGACCGCAGTGGCCGCCTGCGGGCCCGCCAGCGGCGGCAACAGGGTCAATCCACGCTGCTGCAGCCTGTGGCGCAATCGCTGTTTGGCTATGACGCCAGCGATCAACGGGTGGAGCGCTTCGACAGCCAGCCCGAAGCGTCCCATCGCCAGTTACTGCACTATGACGCCACCGGCCGCATTCTTGCCAGCCAGGACAACCTTCAAGGCCAGCGTGAAAGCTTCGCCTATGACCCGGCCGCCAACCTGCTGGACGGCCTGGGCACAGGCCAGGTCGCGCATAACCGCTTGTTGACCTACCAGGACAAGCGCTACCGCTATGACGGTTTCGGTCGCATGGTGGAAAAACGCAGCGCCCGACGTGGCGTCCAGCGTTTTCGCTACGATGCCGAACAACGCCTGGTGGAAGTGCGCAACGATAACGGCTCGGTCGTAAAAATGACCTATGACCCGTTGGGTCGACGCATCGAAAAAGCCGAGTACGACCGCAACGCCACGCTGCTCAGTCGCACCCGTTTCACCTGGGATGCGCTGCAACTTTTGCAGGAACACCGCGACAGCCAGACCAGCCTCTACATCTACGCCGACGACAGCCACGAACCCCTGGCGAGGGTCGACGGCCTGGGCGATCAGCAGAAGGTCCGCTACTACCACAACGACTTCAACGGCCTGCCCGAACAGCTCTCGGAAGCCGACGGCCACACACTCTGGCGAGCCCGTTACCAAGTGTGGGGCAACACCGCCGAAGAGCTGCGCGAACCGTACTACATCGAAGAGCAGAACCTGCGCTTCCAGGGCCAATACCTGGACCGCGAAACCGGGTTGCACTACAACACCCTGCGTTTCTACGACCCGGACATCGGCCGCTTCACCACACCGGACCCGATCGGCTTGGCCGGTGGGCTGAACCTCTACCAGTACGCGCCGAACCCGGTGAGTTGGATCGACCCCTTCGGGCTGATGAAATGCTCGACGCCGCCCAAGGGTCGCAAGGTCAACCGAACGGTGTATCGCTTTGAAGAGCCGGGGCGGATCAGCACGACTTGGACGGCGCACAAGTGGAACGTCGCCTCCAGGCACCGTTACACCGCCCCCGGCCTGGGCGGTGTCTATGGCGCCAACTCACGCAAGACAGCCATGGGCGAAGTCAATCACTGGGGCGTGGACCTGTCCACACGGGTGCTGGTCAGCAAGAAAGTGCAGCTCAACAACGTCCTGGACCTGACCCGGGCCGATGTGCGCAAACAATTGGGGGTCTCCCTCAAGAGCATTACCGGCGACAAATACACCCAGACCCATCAAATCGGCGCCTGGGCCAAGGCTAATGGTTATGATGGGATCCTGGCGCCGTCGGCGCGAAACCCGACCGGCAGCAACTTGATTTCGTTTGCAGGTTTTTAAAATGGGACTGGAAGACGAATACGTCGGCGATGCCGATTGGCAGCATTTCGTGCGGTTGTACGAAGAGGACTACCTCGACGACAACGCCCGCGTGCTGGCCAAGGCCATGGATGACAACCTCGACATGGCCGTGGTGCTCTACGGCAAAAGGGGGCTCAAGGAAGGCTTATGGTGGCTGGAACAGACCGTGCCCGCCCTGGGTAACAAACGCCCGGCCGATTGCCTCAAGACCCCGAAACTGATCAAGCGCCTGAGAATGGCCCTGATGAGCATGCCCTAACCCACAAGGACAGATGCAATGGAAGGCATCCAACTGCTTGAACACACGCTCCCCAACCACCCTACCCGCCTGAGCAACGTGCATGTCTGACGCGCTCTGGGCCGCCCGCCTGGGCGATGCACTCAACCACACCTCGATGATGGCCGACATCCTGGGCGGTGTATTGGAGGTGGCGGCCAACATTGCGATCACCGCCCTGGCGACCGCCGCCGTGGTCGCGGCCACGGGCATCACCGTGGTCACCGGCGGCCTGGGCTGCTTCGTCCTGGGCCTGGTGGTGGGCACCATCGTCGGCCTGGCCATGAGCAAGACCGGGGCCGACAAAGGCCTGAGCAATTTATGCGAGGGCATCGGCAACGCCCTCTTTCCGCCCACGGTGCAGGCCAACATCCTCACCGGCTCCAAGGACACCTTCACCAACAACATCCCCTCGGCCCGGGCCGCCGGCGCGGTGGTTTCCCATGTGGCGCCGGCCGGCACCGAACTGGAAATGCCCGAGCCGGAAGAAGA
>NZ_JACNDD010000064.1:0-37212 GCF_017351395.1 Pseudomonas sp. FW305-28 | reverse complement strand
TTGAAGCGACGCGGTCCATCGGTCAATCGAACCGATAAATGTCCATCCCCAGCGCCCCCATCGTGAACCCCGCATGGGCAACGCTGAATGTCCCACCGGCACCCCGGGCAAAATACAGCGGCAACAAGTGCTCATCGCTGGGGTGGCTGCGCACGGCGTTGGGTGCCTGGCGACGGTAATCGTGCAGCGTGGTCTCGTCGTCGGCCGCCAGTTGCTCGACCATCCAGTCGCGAAAGGCCTTGGCCCAGGGTTCGATGCTGCCAGGGCCGGCGTTCCAGTCCAGGTCGCGCAGGTTATGGGTGATGCTGCCGGAGCCGATCAGCAAGACGCCCTCTTGGCGCAGGCTCGCCAGGGCCTGGCCGACCTGCGTCTGCAGCGCCGGTCCCTGGTGGCTGGGCAGGGAAACCTGCACCACCGGAATGTCAGCCTCGGGGTACATCAACGACAATGGCACCCAGACGCCATGGTCGGACGGCCGTTGAGAGTCGAGGCGGGCCGGCAGGTGCGCGGCGTTGAGCATGTTCGCTACTTGCGTCGCCAGTCGCGGATCGCCAGGCGCGGGGTACTGCACCTCATACAGCGCCGGTGGAAAGCCGCCGAAGTCGTGCCAGGTGCGCGGCTGCGGATTGGCGCTGACCAGCAGTTCGTTGCTTTCCCAGTGGGCGGACACGATGACGATGGCCTTGGGCTTGGGCAATTGACCGGCCAGGCGAGCCAGTGCCGGTCCGCTGGCGCCGGGTTCCAGGGCGAGCATTGGTGAGCCATGGGAGATAAACAGGCTGGGCAGCATGAACGGACTCCTGAGCGTTAAGATGGGCTCATCTTCCGTCAGGTCTATGATCTAAATCTAATATAAGTTTTAGCGCGTTTTGATCGAATTTTTGGAGCGAATCATGGAGCCCGAGTTTTGGCACAAGCGCTGGTCATCGAACCAGATCGGTTTTCATTTGCCGGAGGTGAACCCCTACCTGCAGCATTTCTGGCCGCAACTGGGGTTGGAGCGGGGCAGTCGAGTGCTGGTGCCGTTGTGTGGCAAAAGCCTGGATCTGCTATGGCTTGCCCATCAGGGGTATTCGGTGTTGGGCGTGGAGTTGTCGGAAAAAGCCGCAACCGATTTTTTCCTTGAGCATCAGCTTGAGCCGAGCGTGAGCGAGGTGGGCGTATTCAAGGTCTTTCGTGCGGCTGATATCGAGATTCGCTGCGGTGATTTCTTTGCCCTGGATCGGGAGGATGTGGCCGATTGCACGGCGTTGTACGACCGCGCGGCGCTGATCGCCTTGCCGGCGCCGATGCGGGAGCAGTATGCGGCTCATCTGCAGAGGATCTTGCCCAACGGCGTCGGGTTGTTGATTACCTTGGATTACAACCAGGATGAAATGCCTGGCCCGCCTTTCTCCGTGGGAAACGATGAGGTGCAGCGGCTGCTGGGGGATGCCTGGCGGCTGGAGGTCCTGCAGGAGCAGGATGTGCTGGGGGAAAGCTGGAAGTTCTTGCAGGCGGGTGTGACGCGGCTGGATGAGCGGGTGTATCGGATTTCCAGTCGTTGATGCTGTGCGTCTATGCTGGCGCCATCGCGAGCAAGCTCGCTCCCACAGTTGATCGGCAGTGAATAAAGAGTCTGCGTCCACCGAAGATTCCTGTGGGAGCGAGCTTGCTCGCGATGGGGCCCGTCCAGTCACCCCATGATCCCCCGGATAAAAAAAGCCCGCATTGCTGCGGGCTTTTTTTACAAGGCTTAGCGGTTAGCCGCGACGACGCAGTGCGTCGATACGCTCTTCCAGCGGCGGGTGGCTCATGAACATGCGTGCCAGGCCCTGCTTGATGCCACCGTTGATGCCAAAGGCATTCAGGGTATCTGGCATGTGCACCGGCAGGCCTTGCTCGGCGCGCAGGCGTTGCAGGGCGCCGATCATGGCGCTGGTGCCGGCCAGGCGTGCACCGGCGTCGTCGGCGCGGAACTCGCGTTTGCGCGAGAACCACATGACGATGGCGCTGGCGAGGATGCCCAGTACCAGCTCGGCGAAAATCGTCGCCACGTAGTAGGCGATACCCTGGCCTTCTTCGTTCTTGAAAATCACCTTGTCGACGAAATTACCGATGATCCTGGCGAAGAACATCACGAAGGTGTTCACCACGCCCTGGATCAACGCCAGGGTCACCATGTCGCCGTTGGCGACGTGGCCGATCTCGTGGGCCAGCACGGCCTTGACTTCATCGGGCGAGAACCGTTCGAGCAGACCCTGGCTGACGGCGACCAGGGCGTCGTTCTTGTTCCAGCCGGTGGCGAAGGCGTTGGCCTCGTAGGCCGGGAAGATACCGACTTCCGGCATCTTGATACCGGCTTCGCGGGACAACTGCTCGACGGTCTGCAGCAGCCATTGTTCGTGACGCGTGCGCGGCTGGCTGATGATCTGGGTGCCGGTGCTCATCTTCGCCATCCACTTGGAGATGAACAGCGAAAACAGGGAACCGGCGAAACCGAACACCGCACAGAAGATCAGCAGCTGATTGAGGTTGAGGTCAACCCCATTGGCCGCCATGAACCCGTTGAAGCCAAAGAGGCTCAGGGTGATGCTGGCAATCAGCACGACCGCCAGGTTAGTGGCCAAGAACAGCAGGATGCGCATCATGGTTGTGAAAATCTCCTCATGCTAAAGATGTAGCGTTATGCGGGGTATATAAGGTGCTGCCGCAGGCTATTCAACTCGCCGACTATTTCAAACTGTGTCCTACAGGCGTCCTAAATGTTTGAAAGACTTTTCTGAAAGTGACCAGGGAAAAGAAATACGCTGCCTGCCCCCCGTGAACGTTGAGCCCAGATGCACGTTGACCGTCCAATCCCCAGTGTAGAAGGCCCGACGGAATCGGCGGAACGGATATGTTGCTGAATCAAACAGCGTGCGAGGTGAGGAGGCCCCGCACGCAGCCCGGCTTATTGACGGTAGGACTTGAGGAAGTTGCCGATCCGGCCAATGGCCTGGTCGAGGTCATCGACCCGCGGCAGGGTCACGACGCGGAAGTGGTCCGGCCATGGCCAGTTGAACGCCGTACCCTGGACCACCAGCAGCTTCTCGGACAGCAGCAGGTCGAGGACGAACTTTTCATCGTTGTGGATCGGGCAGACCTTCGGGTCGATCCGTGGGAAGGCATACAGCGCGCCCATCGGCTTGACACAACTGACGCCGGGAATGTCGTTGAGCAATTCCCAGGTGCGATTGCGCTGTTCCAGCAGCCGGCCCTGGGGCAGGACCAGGTCGTTGATGCTCTGGTAGCCGCCCAGCGCCGTCTGGATCGCATGCTGGCTCGGCACGTTGGCACACAGGCGCATGTTGGCCAGCATGTCGATGCCTTCGATGTAGCTCTGGGCATGGTGCTTGGGCCCGGAGATGGCGATCCAGCCGGAGCGGAAACCGGCGACCCGATAGGACTTGGACAGGCCGTTGAAGGTCAGGCACAGCAGGTCCGGCGCCAGGGATGCGGTGCACACGTGCACGGCGTCGTCGTAGAGGATCTTGTCGTAGATCTCGTCGGAGAACACCACCAGGTTGTGCTGGCGGGCCAGTTCCAGCATGCCCAGCAGCACTTCCCGGGAGTACACGGCGCCGGTCGGGTTGTTCGGGTTGATGATCACCAGTGCCTTGGTATTGGGCGTGATCTTGGCCTTGATGTCCGCCAGGTCGGGAAACCAGTTGGCCTGTTCATCGCACAGGTAATGCACCGGGTTGCCGCCGGACAGGCTCACCGCGGCGGTCCACAGCGGATAGTCCGGTGCCGGTACCAGCACTTCGTCGCCGTTGTTGAGCAGGGCCTGCATGGACATCACGATCAGCTCGGACACGCCATTACCCAGGTAGATGTCCTCGATGCCGATCCCTTCGACCTGCTTCTGCTGGTAATACTGCATCACGGCCTTGCGCGCACTGAACAGGCCTTTGGAGTCGCTGTAGCCTTGGGCGGTCGGCAGGTTGCGGATGACGTCCTGGAGGATTTCATCGGGCGCTTCGAAACCAAAGGGTGCCGGGTTGCCGATGTTCAGCTTGAGGATGCGATGACCTTCCTCTTCCAGGCGTTTGGCGTGCTTGAGCACCGGGCCGCGAATGTCGTAGCAGACGTTGGCGAGCTTGTTCGATTTGCTGACCTGCATGGCGATGTGTTCCCGAAAATGAACGATCCAGGCGGCGTATGAACTACCGTAACTGGGAATCCTGCGTCTGTGCCCAGGCCTGACGCGGTATAGGTGCCACAATCCGTTTGAATGCGCATGACGTGACTGCCAGACTGGCGTCTGACGAGGCGCAATCATACGTGCCGCCCGATCTGCGGAAAAGCGTCGGATCGGGCTTTTTCAATTGCCGAGGTAGGACGATGGAAAAGTTGGAAAGAACCCTTGAGGAATGGCACGCCATGCTCGACCCGGAGCAGTACAACGTCTGTCGGTTGAAGGGCACCGAGCGGCCCTTCTCCGGTAAATACAACGCCACCAAGACCGACGGTGTGTATCACTGCATCTGCTGCAACGAGCCGTTGTTCGATTCGCAGACCAAATTCGATTCGGGCTGTGGCTGGCCGAGTTTCTATGCGCCGATCGAAGGCAGCGCAGTGGTGGAGGTGCGGGACGTCAGCCACGGCATGATTCGCACCGAGGTGGTCTGCGCCAAATGCGATGCCCACCTGGGCCACGTCTTCCCCGACGGCCCGCCGCCCACGGGGTTGCGGTATTGCATCAACTCGGTGTGCCTGGATCTCGTGCCCCGTTAGGCACTTGTGGCGAGGGAGCAAGCTCCCTCGCCACATAAATGCCTCCACTATCATTGCGCGCGGGGATGATCTCCACAATTAAATTGCACACAATTCAATTGATCGCTATCTTCAGCCTCCAACCTTTAACCGGAGCCTTGCCATGAGCGACAACCTGCTGAGCATCCCGTGCACCACCATCAAGGGTGAGCAAAAGACCCTCGCCGACTTCGCCGGCAAGGCCGTGCTGGTGGTCAACACGGCCAGCCAGTGCGGGTTCACCCCGCAATACAAGGGACTTGAGGCGTTGTGGCAGACCTACAAGGACCAGGGCCTGGTGGTGCTGGGCTTTCCCTGCAATCAGTTCGGCAAGCAGGAGCCGGGCAATGAAGGGGCGATCACCGAGTTCTGCGAGCTGAACTTCGGCGTGAGCTTTCCGCTGTTCAAGAAAATCGAAGTCAACGGCGCCAACGCCCATCCGCTGTTCGTCCAGCTTAAACAGCGTGCACCCGGCGTGCTGGGGTCCAAAGGCATCAAGTGGAATTTCACCAAGTTCCTGATCGGCAAGGACGGTCAGGTGGTCAAGCGGTTTGCCCCGACCACCAAGCCCCAGGACCTGACCGGCGAGATCGAAGCACTGCTCAAATGAATGACTTGTCAGCCGATTCGCTGAAGCTCGACAGCCAGTTGTGCTTCAAGCTGTACGCCGCTTCACGTGCGGTGATCCGTGGCTACAAGCCGATGCTCGATCAGCTTGGCCTGACCTACCCGCAATACCTGGCAATGCTGGTGTTGTGGGAATGGCAGGACACGGCTCCGCCACAGCCGACGGTCAAGGCCCTGGGTGACCGTTTGCTGCTGGATTCCGGCACACTGACGCCGCTGCTCAAGCGCCTGGAACAGTTGGACCTGGTCCAACGCCAGCGTTCGGCCCGGGACGAGCGGGAGGTCCACTTGAGCCTGTCGGCTGCGGGACGGGCTTTGCGCGAACAGGTCGGCCCGCTCAAGGCCCGCCTGTTATGCGACAGCGGGGTTGATCTGGACCGCCTGGGCGCGTTGCGAGACGGTCTCGATCATCTGCTGGGCCAGATCAAAGCGCTGACGTAGTGGGCACCCACTGGTCCAGCACGGCTGCCAGTTCTTCGCGGCGGAACGGCTTGGACAGGTAGTCGTTCATGCCAGAGGCCCGGCAGCGCTCGCGTTCTTCGGGCATCGCGTTGGCCGTCAGCGCAACGATCGGCAGGTCCGACCAACGCCCGCTGCGGCGAATCTGCCGGCTGGCTTCGTAACCGTCCATCACCGGCATGTTGCAGTCCATCAACACCAGGTCGAACACCCGCTGTTCCAGTTGATCCAGGGCTTCGACACCGTGGGCCGCGACGGTGACTTCGCAGCCCAGTTTCACCAGCATGCCCTTGGCCACCAGTTGGTTGACCGGATTGTCCTCCACCAGCAGCACCCGTCCACGCTTGGATGGCGTCGGGGTTTCGATCTGTGCATCGTTGATGGTGGTCGCCTCGCTTTGCATGGCGCGCCGCACAATCTGGTACAGCGCATGGCGCGCCAGCGGTCGGGCCTGTTGTATCAGCGGGGCGAGGGCGGCGGCCTCTTCGCCGGGCATGAAGCTGCCGTAGGCGGTCACCAGCAGGATCGGTGCCTCAAAGGTCGGCCGCAGGTTGAACAGGCATTCCGGGCAGTCAGTGATCAGCACGTCAGGCTTGAGTCCCAGCAGCCCGTCATCGATGGAGCGTTGCACATAATCCAGGCCCCACCCCGGCAACAACATGCCCAGTAACTCGGCCAGGCCGCTGCTGCTGGCGGTGATGGCGACGACGTTGCCGCGCAACGGTTCGACCGGCGTTGCAGGGAGATGGCAGGGCAGGGGCAGGTCTGCGCAGAACTGACTGCCGAAGCCGGCTTCGGAACTGATCGTCAATCGGCCCTGCATGGCTTCGCAGAGGTTGTAGGTCAGTGCCAGGCCCAACCCGGTGCCGCCAAACTGACGGGTAATCCCGGCGCCGGCCTGGGTGAATGGCTGCAGGATTCTCGCCTGGGCTTCCTGGGGAATGCCGATACCGGTGTCGCAGACTTCGATTCGCACGCCGCCTTCGTAATGGCTCAACTTCACGTCGACCCGGCCGAAGCGTGTGAACTTCAGTGCGTTGGACAGCAGGTTGCTGACGATCTGGCGTACCCGGGTCGGGTCGCCCAGCACCTGCGCCGGGAACCGGGGATCGATCAGGCAGGCCAGCTCGACACTGGGAGCCGCGTTCTGGGAAAGCAGGTTGGCGGTATCCTCCACCAGGGCGCCGAGGTCGAACGGGATGCGTTCGAGCTCCAGTTGACCGGCGTCGAATTTCGACAGGTCGAGGATGTCGTTGAGCAACTCGACCAAGACCTTGCCCGAGTCATGGGCGATCGAAAGCTGCTGCTGTTGCTCGGCCGTCAGGGGACCGTCCAGGGACAGGGCGATCATGCCCAGCAGGCCGTTGAGCGGCGTGCGGATCTCGTGGCTCATGTTGGCGAGGAACACGGAGCGGGCTTCGGCCATGTCCAGGGCCGTGCGCCGGGCCACCTCCAGCTCTTCGTTGGACTGGCTGAGGCGGGCGTTGATGGCCTTGAGTTCGGCGGTGCGTGCCGAGACGATGTTTTCCAGTTGCGCCAGGTATTCGGTGAGGCGATTTTCGGCGGTGCGCCGCTGTTGGATTTCCGTGGAGATATTTTCGAACTGCTGGTTGGCGACGGACACCAGCACGCCGATTTCATCGGACTGGTGGCCGGAAGGGCATTCCAGGCGGTTCTGTTCGCTGCTGCTCGGGTCGCGGCTGCTCAGTTCGCGGATGACCCGCACCAGGGGTTTGGTCAGCATCACGTAGAACAGCGCCAGCAGCAGGCCGGTCAGGATCAGGCTGCGGGCGAAGCCGTTGAGCAAGGTGACTTCGGCGCGGCGCAGGAAACGACTGCCGAACGCATAGGTGTCGACGTCCAGTCGCAGCATGCCCAGGGATTCGCCGGGCAAGTGGTCCAGGTAGAGCCGGTCCTCGAACTGGCGCTGGGCACCGAACAGGAAGTCGCTGATGAACCGGTAGCTGCTTTGCAGCTCGGGCCGCTTGACGCTGGCCAGCACGGTATTGTTGTTGTCGATCAGCTCGGCGCCGATGATGGCCGGTGAGCGCAACAGGCCCATGGCCAGTTCCTGGGCGAGTTCGGCGTCGATGTTGTAGGCGATGCGCGAGGCCGGGTTGTGGCTGATTTCCAGCAGCGACAGGATTTCACGGTTGATCGACGCGTCTTCGCTGGCATAATCGATGCCGATCTGCATCAGGCTGAGCAAGGTGCCCAACACGAAGCCCACCAGCACGGTCAGGCGGGCCTGCTTATAGGAAAGCCGTTGAGTGAATCTGATGTCCATTGAGTGATGAACCACTTACGTTTCCCTTCGCCGGTCAAGCATAGCTGATCATCTCTGAATGCCGGTGCGGCCGGTGTGTATTGTGTGAAGTAGACCCGCCATTGGATAAGGCGTTTCGTTGTTGGAGCGCCATCATTACTGTGAACCTGTCCGAGGAAAAGACGTGGACTCGCGATTGAATGCTTTTCTTGAGCGTGCCGATGCCGTGCTGGCCCGGATCGAGCCTTTGCTGCCGGCGCCCCGGCCCGCCATCGATTGGACCCAGACCCTGGCCGCCCGCTGGCAGCGTGACGGCCGCAGTGGCTACCTGTTGCCGCTGCACGTCAGCCTCGACATGCGCCTGTCGGACCTGATCGGCGTGGATCGCCAGGTCGAACAGCTGGGCCGCAACACCCGGCAGTTCCTCGATGGCATGCCCGCCAACCATGCCTTGCTCTGGGGCTCGCGTGGTACCGGCAAGTCGTCCCTGGTGCGCGCCCTGTTGGCCGAACATGCCTCGCATGGCCTGCGGTTGATCGAGATCGAACGCGATCACCTGGCTGATCTGCCCCGGGTGGTCGAGCAGGTTGCGAAACTGCCGCAGCGCTTCGTGTTGTTCTGCGATGACTTGTCGTTCGAGTCCGGCGAAGGCGATTACCGCGTGCTCAAGAGTGTGTTGGATGGCTCCTTGGAACAGGCGCCGGACAACGTGCTGCTGTATGCCACTTCCAACCGTCGGCACCTGGTGCCGGAAAAGGAGAGCGACAACGAGAACTGGAAACGGGTCGACGGTGAACTTCATCCCAGCGAAGCGGTGGAGGACAAGATCGCCTTGTCCGACCGCTTCGGCTTGTGGCTGTCGTTTTATCCGTTTACCCAAGAACATTTCCTCAACGTCGTGGAGCACTGGATCGGTGAACTGGCGGCCAAGGCCGGGCTGGCCTGGCAGCGCGACGAAGCGCTGGATGTGCTGGCGGTGCGCTGGGCAACCGGTCGCGGCAACCGCAACGGACGTTGCGCTTATCAGTTTGCCCGTTATTGGGTAGGCCTGAAATTGTTGGAGCACAAGGCATGATCGATTTGAAGGGCAGCGGTGTTGGCCTCGATGGCTACGACTTGTTATCGGCACAGTTGGAATCCTTGCTGGCCGATGAACGTGACTTCATCGCCAACGCCGCGCAGTTCTCGGCCTTCCTGTCCAGTCAGCTGGACGACTTGAACTGGGCCGGCTTCTACCTCAATCGCAACGAAGAGCTGGTCCTGGGACCGTTCCAGGGCCAGATCGCCTGTGTGCGGATTCCCTTTGGCCGTGGCGTGTGTGGCACGGCGGCAGCGACCCGGCAGACCCAGCGCGTCGAAGATGTCCATGCCTTCGCCGGACACATCGCCTGCGACAGCGCGTCGAACAGTGAACTGGTGGTGCCGCTGGTCAAGGACGGGCGCCTGATCGGCGTGCTTGACCTGGACAGTCCGAAACTGGCGCGTTTTACCGAGCATGATCAAGCTGGCATTGAAGCATTGGCTGCGATATTCCTGCGCCTGACGGATTGCTGATCATGCCTTCAGCCCGGCCTTGACCAGCAGGCTGTCGGGGTCGACCTCATCGATCTGGCGCGGGTCGAGGAACTGCTCGGCGTAGCCCAGGTAGATCTTTTCTTCGATGAACAGCCAGAACAGCTCGGGATCGATATGGGCGTCGCGGCACATGGTGGCCATGATGCCCAGGGCCTCGCTCAGCGTCTTGGCTTTCTTGTAGGGCCGGTCGGCCGCCGTCAGTGCTTCGAAAATGTCGGCGATGGCCATCATCCGTGCCGGCAGGCTCATCTCCTCGCGCTTGAGGCGCTTGGGGTAGCCGCTGCCGTCCATTTTCTCGTGATGACCGCCGGCGATCTCCGCCACGTTGTTCAGGTGGCTAGGGAAGGGCAACTGACTGAGCATCAGGATCGTCTGCACCATGTGATGATTGATGACGTAGCGTTCCTCGCGCGTCAGCGTGCCTCGCGTGATGCTCAGGTTGTAGAGCTCGCCGCGGTTGTATTTCCAGGCCGGCACATCGAGCTGGAAGCCCCACGGGTTGTCCGCCGGGATCAGCTCGGCTGCGTGGCGCTCGAACAAGTGTTCGGGCTTGTCCGCCAACAGCGGCTCGGTGGCCGGCAGTGTCGGCTTGGGCGTACGGGCCTGGCGTCGGTTTTCTTCCCAGGAAACCCCCAGGCGGTCATCGAGGGTCCGGCTCCACGGGCGTTGCGCGATGTGTTGCAGGCGTTGCAGATCGGCCTCGGCCATGGCTTCGGAGCCCAGGTTGCAGCGGGCGACGAAAGCAAAGTCGTCATCCAGTGCCGTTAATGTCGCGTCACGCTGTCGGGCCAGGGATGACGATTCGCCGCCGTTTGCCACGGCCTGCCAGTAATCGACCCAGGCGTCGCGTTTGAGTACTTCGAAACGGGTGCGTATCTCGTGGATCCGGTCGTTCAGGGTTTCCAGTTTGGTGGCTTTGTCGACGACGTATTCGGGGGTGGTGACCTTGCCGCAATCGTGCAGCCAGGCGGCGATGTGCAGGGCTTCCCATTCATCCTCCGTGGGCCGGTAGGCGCTGAACGCCGGGGCCTGGCTGGCAGCGGCGGCCTGGGCGAGCATCAGGGTCAGGACCGGCACCCGCTGGCAATGGCCGCCGGTGTAGGGGCTCTTGGCATCGATCGCGCCGGCCAGCAGTTGGATGAAGGCGTCCAGTAGCTGCTTTTGCTTGGCTTGCAGGCGCTGGCCCTCGATGCTCACGGTGGCGGCGCCGGACACGGCTTGGAGGAAGGCGATGCGGTCGGGCTGGAGTTTTTCCAGGTCTGCTTCGGTGCCGCTGTCGGTGATCAGCAACACCAATACGCCGACGGTTTCCTGATGGCGATTGCGCAGGCGGATGCCGATCAGGTGGACCCGAGGCGAGTCCAGTGCCTGCAGGATGCCTTGCAGGTCGGCCGCCTGCTCGAAGCCCAGGGAGGTCACGAGATTGTCCGCGACGACCAGTTGTTGGAGCCATTGCGGGCTGTCGCCCGCTTGTAGCTCATGACTGCGCAGCTTGAAGGCGGCGAGGTCCCTGGGGGTTCCATCGATCACCAGCCCATAGGGCTTGAGCCGATTTTCGTCGTTCTCGCGCAGGTAGATCAGGCCGGCCTGGGCCTGGCCGATTTTCACGGTTTCGAACAACATCCGTTCCAGCAACGGGGCGAAGCGGGTTTCGGCGCGCAGGCTGGCGGTGATTTCAAAGAAACTTGCCAGGGTCTCTTTCATGCGTGCCATCGAGACACTCAACTGATCGACCTCCAGTACCGGGGAGCGGCGGGACACCGGGTAGTTGAAGTCAAAGCTGCGAATGGCGTCGGCCTCCTGCACCAGTTCGCGCAAGGGCTTGACCAGGATCCTGGACGTCAGCCAGCCCAGGGGCAGGCACAGCAGCAGGGTGGCCAGGGTGATGAGCGCGCCTTGCCAGCGCATGCGATAAGCGTTGTCCAGCAGTTCATCCTCAGGCACCAGCAGCGCCAGTTCCAGGCCTTGGGGCCCGCCTTCCTGCATGTGGCTGCGCGACACGATCCACTGGCGTCCGGCCGCTTCCAGTCGGGTCGTATCAGTGTTGTCGTCGAGGACGGCGGCGATGGCCGGGTTGAGGTCGCGGGCCTTGATCAGGCGCGCCGACCGGGCGTCGGCGAGCAGCCGGTCGCTGTCGGGATAACCCACGGCGTTGCCCTTGGGATCGAGCAACACGATCTCGGTACCGGTGGTCACCTTGTGCTTGGCCAGGGTCTGGGACAGGGCTGCCAGGGTCAGGTCGGCGCCGATGACTGCCTGCTCGCCGCTGCGCCGGGCGAGGGTGGTGCCGACGTTATGCGTGGAGAAGAAAACGTAGGGCTCGGTGGTGATCTGCCCGGCGCTGCCGGCGGCGCTGCGAAACCAGCCACGGCTGCGCGGATCGTAGGTTTCGTCGGCCATGTCCCGGCGATCGATGAGCGTCAGGGTCTCGTCGTAGAACAGCGATTGGGAGTGGACCGGGCCCTGCTCGGTGGCCCGCTCCACGGTCCAGACCTGATAGGCCGCCTCGGCGGGGGCCCGCAGGGCGGTTTTCAGGGCCGGGGTGCGCAATGGCCGGACCATCAGGAAATTGCCGCGTTGATCGCCCAGGTACAACGACGCCAGGTTCGGGTTGTCCCGCAATGCCTGGCTGAAGGGCACGAGCAGGGCCAGGCGTTGCGCCATCTGCGGCGTGCGTGTCGCCGGGTAGTCGGCCAGCAGGCTCAGCAGGTGGCGGATGGGTTCGTAGGTGTCATACAAGTCCAGGCGCACCTCCTGTTCAATGCGGTTGAACAGTTGTTCACTGCTGGACAGGATGATTTGCGTGGTTTGCCGGTAGTTGAAAATACCCAGCACCACCCCGGTCAACAACAAAAGCAGGGTAAACATCACGCTGATGTGGACATGCAGGGGAAACCGGCGTTTGTCCGGACGCGGTGCGCTGGGCATTGCAGTCACTCCAAGTGTCAGGGGGTGTTCTCGATGGGTGTTCCCGCGTGCAAGGGAAACCGATCGAGAACACCCCAGGTACGCACTGCTGAGCGAATAGCATAGTAAACGCTGGATTATTTTGCCTTGGCGATCTCCGTTTCCAGGGCCCGCTCCAGTTCGCTCATGGCGCGGTCGAGGGCGTCGATGCAGGCGCTGATTCGTTCAGGGGCCTGTGCCGGATGACACGCCTGCTCCAGCGCCTCGCACCGCTGGATCAGCGTGGTCGCCTGGACGATGCGGGCGACGCCTTTTATCTTGTGCGCCGTTTCGGTCAGCGCTTGGCGGTTTGCGCCCTGGGCGACGTCGAGCAACTCCTGGCGGTCCGCGCGACAGCTACTGAGTAACTCCGCCAGCAGGCGCCGGTTGGACGAAGGGTCGCCGCCGGTCAACGCCTGGAGACAGTGCACGCTGAAAGCCGTTGGGTGACCGACGGGTTTGACCGTCTTGATCCACTGGCTCAAGGCGCTCAGGCTGATCGGTTTGAACAGGCAGTCATCCATTCCGGCGTCCAGGCAGCGTTGTTTTTCCTCCGGTTGAGCATTGGCGGTGAACCCCAGGAGGGTGCAGGGTGGCCGTCGCTGTTCGGACTCATCGCGACGAATCGAGCGGGCCAGTTCGTAACCGCTCATGATGGGCATGTTGCAATCGGCGATGACCAGATCGAAATGGCCTTCCTGCCAGACCTCGAGCCCGTGGGCACCATCGTGGGCGACCCGGTAGTGATGGCCGAGGTATTCCAATTGCTGGGACATCAGCAGGCGGTTGGCGGGATGATCGTCCACGATCAGGACGTTCAAGGCGGCCTGGGCCGTTTCGATGACCGGTTCGAGTGGGAGGCTCACCGGCGCCGTCGACAGGACGGTCAGTTGCAGGTGGACCTGGACCTGGGTGCCGACACCGGGTTGGCTGCTCATGTGCAGGTTGCCGCCCATCATCCGGCACAGGTTGCGACTGATCACCAGCCCCAGCCCCGCGCCTTTGCGGGCCATTCGGCTGGTGTTATCGACCTGGGCAAACGGCTCGAACAAGCGTTGCAAGTCTGCCGGGCCGATACCGATGCCGCTGTCGTTGACCTCCAGATACATGTGCAGGACGTCGTCCCGTTCGGTTGGCGCTAGCCGGACCTTGACCACGACCTGGCCCTGCTCGGTAAATTTGAGGGCATTGCTGATCAGGTTCGACAGCACCTGCTTGAATCGCAAGGGGTCTATCAACACGTCGGGGTTGCCCTCGGCGGCATCGAACTGCAGCGACAACGCCAGGTTTTTCTGCCGGGCCACACCCTCGAAGACCCGTATGACCGATTGCAGCAAAACCCTGAGGTTGACGCGTTCGGGGGCCAGGCTCAGATGGCCGGATTCGATACGGGCGATGTCCAGGATATCGCCGATCAGCTCGAGCATGCCGGAAGCCGACTCGTAGGCGACTGCGATGGTCGAGCGGTCCACGTGGCCCTTGTCGGCGTGTTTCAGGGCCAGCTCGAGCATGCCGATCACCGCGTTCATCGGGGTGCGGATTTCATGGCTCATGGTGGCCAGGAACGTGCTTTTGGCGCGGTTTGCGTCATCGGCCCGTTGCTTGGATGCGCGCAGTTCCTCGAACAGCTGCCGTCGTTCGCTGATGTCGATCCAGCCGCCGATGATGCCTTGCACTTGCGCGGCGGAGTTTCGGTAGGGAAGGATCCAGTGATAGATCGTCAGTTTCCGGTCGCCGATGTGCAGGGGACGGTCCACGATCAGCGCGGTGCCTTCGGCCATGACGCGCTGGTAGTCCGCCTGGTATTCCTGTGCTTCGAAGGCATTGCTCATGGAACCTGGCATCGAGTCCTTGCCGATGACGTCTTCGCGCCTGGCGTTGAACGTTTCCAGGTAACTGTCGTTGCAGCTCTGCAGGATGCCGTTGCGATCCCTCACGTAGATAGGGTGGGGGGTGCCATTGAGCAGCGAATGCATGAATTCGAGTTGATCGTTGAGGGCCAGTTCAGCCCGTTGACGTTGCCTGATCTGGCGCTGCATGTAGGCGTTCCATGTCAGGGAAAGCAGCAGCAACAGGCCGACGCCCGCGACGACCTGGAAGAACAGGCGGTTATACGTGCGCCAGGTGTGTTCCGAGGGCGAGACGTAACCGCGCCAGCGGTTGTTGATGATGCCCAGTTCGTCGGGGTCGATGCTGGTCAGGGCCTTGTCGAGGATGGCGTTCAACTCGCTGGCGTGTTTGGCCGTGGCCAGCGCGAACAGCGCCTGTTGGGTGCCCACCGTGCTGCTGATCTGCAACCGGTCCCGCCACGCATGGGAGGAGATGAAGTAGTTGGCCATCACCTGCGAGTTCACGCTGCCGTCGACCTGGCCATGGGCGAGCATTTCCACGGCGCGCAAGGGGCCGTCCGTTTCGATGATCCGGATGTTCGGGTACTGGCTGCGTAGCCATTCAATGAGCGGGTTGCCCTTGGCGATCGCCAGGCTGGCGTGGCCGAACTGATCGAGCGTGGTGGGCGTGTCGGACGGCTTGCGGGTCAGCAGGACGAACGAGCTGTCGACGTAGGGGCGGCTGAATTTCAACTGGCGTTGCCGTTCACTGCTGGGCAACAGCGCGGCAATCACGTCGGCTTGATCGTTCAGGACCGCGGCAATCATTTCACTGTCGTTCTGGCGGCGCTGGATGTCCAGGCGCAGGCCGGTGCGCAGCCGGATCAGCTCCAGCAGGTCGGCGCTGATGCCGCGAAAATCGCCGTCCGGATCGAAGAAGGTGAAGGGGGCGGAAGTTTCGTTCACCACCACCCTGACCACCGGATGCCTGGCCAGCCAGCGTTGCTCGCGGTCGGTCAGTTGTACCCGGTGGTCCGTGAGGTACAGGTCGCTGCCTGCACTCCAGCGCTTGGCAATGGCCGCCTGTTCGGCGATGGGGACCTGGTTCAGCGTCGCGTTGATGATCTCCAGCAAGCGGGTATCGCCACGGCGTACGGCGAAACCGAACCCATAGGATTCATGTTTGCCGAAACTGGCCATGCGGATATTGCTCAAGTAGCCCTTGCTGATCATGTAATGGGTGGACAGGGTATCGCCGAGAAATACATCCGCCTGGCCAAAAGCGACGGCATTGATGGCGTTCTGGTAGGACGGATAGGTGGTGATGATTGCCTTGGGGTAGAGTTTTTCGATTTCCTGCAGCGGCAGGTAGTGATAGACCATGCTCAGCCGCAACCCCTTGAGGTCTTCATTCAGGGATCGGCTTTCATTCGTTCGGGTGACGAGAACGGGTTGGTCCACTGCGTACGGCGTCGAGAGCGCAATGTCGGGGTCGCGGGCCTCGAAACCGTTGGCGGTGCCAAGCATGTCGATTTGCCCGTCCTTGAGCGCCGCCATGGCTGCCTCACGGGAGGCGAAACGCAGGACTCTCATGGGCAAGCCGGTGGACTTGGCGAGAATGTCGGCATAGTCGGCGGTCAGGCCTTCGTAGTCGCGTCCGCTGGCAGACAGATCGAAGGGTGGGTAGTCCGGTGCGGAAGTGCCCAGGACCAGTTCCTGCCGGCTTTTTAGCCAGGTGCGGTGAACATCATCGAACTTGATCTCGGCCTGAGCCATGGACGAACGCCCCAGCAGCGTGTATTGCCCGGGCGCATCCGGTGTCGCCGCGAGCACTCCTGCATATAACGCTGCGCTGATCAGCAGGAGACATTCGGTTATGCGTCTGAGCATCCTGTTTTCTCACACCAGCGCGTTGCGCTTCGCCATTTCAATCAGCTCGACCAAGGACTTGACCTTGAGTTTCTGCATCAGGCGTTTTTTATAAGTGCTGACGGTTTTATTGCTGAGAAACATCCCCTTGGCTATTTCCTTGTTGGTTCGGCCCTGGGCAAAAAGTTGCAGTACCATCAGTTCCCGATCATTGACGCTTTTGAAAAGGTCCAGCTCTATACTGCGTGGATCATCCGGGCGTATCGGGTTCAGCGCCTGGCTGGGGAAATAGTTATAGCCGGACAATACCGCTTTGATCGCGCTGACAAGTTCGCTGAGGTCTTCCTGTTTGCAAACGTAACCGGAGGCACCGGATTGCATGCATCGGATACCGAAGAGCGTCGGCGACTGTGCCGTGAGCACCAGTGTCTTGAGCGGCGTGGTCATGGCGTTGAAGCGCGACAGAATTTCCAGCCCGTCAAGTTTGGGGATGCTGATGTCCAGGATAACCAGGTCTGGCATGCATTCGCGCACCATTTGCATCGCGTCGACGCCGTTGTCAGTTTCTCCTACGACCTTATAGCCCTCATGTTCCAGGAGCATGCGAACGGCGAGGCGGATGACCGGATGATCGTCGACAATGAAAACGGAGTTCATGAATAAATTACCCTGCGAACTTGAATAAAGCGCGCACCTTAGCCCACTTACAGCCAGGGCCGTACGAAGAGACGGGCATGCAACTTCAATTTCAGAAGTTTCCTACAAAAAAAGAGGCAAGATATTACGATGTAATCGGTTTTTTAGTAGGTGGATGACAATAAGAGGAGGAAGGTGTTGGCAGTGTGTGAAGGGATATTTCTTTGATTGTGTTGTTTGTGCAAACAAAGGAAACGTTCTAATCGAGGTTTGTGTAAGCCATACCTTTATTTATCTACTTCAAACTCCTTGTGGATGGCACTACAAAAACCACATGCACCGCCAATCCCCTGTGGGGGTAAGGTGGCTGCACGATCCATATCCACCGCAATCCCTGTGGGAGCGAGCTTGCTCGCGATGGCGGTGGATCTGTGCGCATCGATGCTGGATGCGCCTGCGTCATCGCGAGCAAGCTCACTCCCACATTTTTTCGAGGTGCTGCAAAGGGTGCCTTTATTGGCGCGTGCGGCCTGTCATCTCCTGGGCCATTTCGCTGGCGTAGCTGTCGGTCATGCCGGCGATGAAGTCGATCATTCGCAGGAACGCGCCATGCAAAGGCCCATTGGGATCCGGCGCATTGTTCCCCAGCAGGTCGAGAATGCGGCGATTCTTGAACGAAGGCGTGCGGCCGCCGTGCTGTTCGAGGGCTGCGCCGCAAAAGCCGTTGAGCAGGATTTCCAACGTGGTGTAGGCGCCGATTTCATGCAGGGTCTTGCGTTTGTCCTGGAAGATTTTCCGGCGCGCCATGTCCTTGGCATTCAACACGCAACGTTTGGCCGGGCCGTGCATATGTTCCACCAGGTCCCCTGGCAGCGTGCCGGCAAGCAACGCTTCCTGCTGCTCGACAAACGCCCGGGCGGCGGCGTTGGTCAGGTGTTCGATGGCCTTGCCTCGCAGGATCGCCAGTTTGCGCCGCCGCGAGTCCAGCGGCCCCAGTTGCCGGTAGGTGTCCGGAAGATCGTCGCCCACCAGGTCCAGGAGCAGCGATTCCACCTGTGGGTACTCCAGAAGATCCATCTCCACGCCGTCTTCCAGGTCGATCAGCGCGTAGCAGATGTCATCGGCGGCTTCCATCAGGTACACCAGTGGGTGCCGTGCCCAACGTTGATCCTCGATCTGTGGCAAACCGAGCTTGTGGGCAATCTGCTCCAGCAGTGGCAGTTCGCTCTGGTAGCAACCGAACTTGTGCTTCTTGTAGCCCAGGGAATCGGCGTGGCGGGCGGTCCAGGGGTATTTCAGATACGTACCGAGGGTGGCATAGGTCAGCCGGGTTCCGCCGTCGAACTGATGGTATTCAAGCTGGGTGAGGACGCGGAAGCCTTGGGCGTTGCCTTCGAAATTGAGGAAATCGTTGCGCTCGGCTTCGCTCATCGCATCAAGCCAACCCCGTCCGGCGGCCTGCTGGAACCAATAGCGAATGGCGTCCTCGCCGGAGTGACCGAACGGCGGGTTGCCGATGTCGTGGGCCAGGCAGGCCGATTGCACCACCATGCCCAGGTCGCTGGGCTCGCACCAGTCGGGCAGGGCATTGCGGATGGTTTCTCCCACGCGCATGCCCAGGGAGCGCCCGACGCAACTGACTTCCAGGGAATGGGTCAGGCGCGTGTGGATGTGGTCGTTGCTGGAAACCGGGTGCACTTGCGTCTTGCGCCCCAGGCGGCGGAAGGCACCGGAAAAGATGATGCGGTCGTGGTCCTTGTGGAAGGGGCTACGGCCCAGCTCTTGCGGGCTGTGCAGCGGTTTTCCGAGACGTTCGCGAGTCAGCAGGGTATGCCAATCCAAGGCCGGTTGCTCCGTTCGATGATGTCGATGCCCTAGCTTCCCGGTTCGTGGGTCGCCCTGCAAGGCCTATGGGCCTGCACGGACCTGATACGTAACCCTGTGGCGCTCGCCACAGGGTGTCGGTCGTCAGGGTTTGCGCAGGTCCTTGGCCAGCTTGACCAACGGCAGCAATGTCGTCGCCAGACGGATCAGGCCTGTCAAGCCACCGCCACCACCATGGCGAGTCCGTTTGCCGGTGAGGAAGCCGAGCAGGGACACCGCCGCCACGCCCCACAGTGGCGCGTGCTTGATGCCGAAACCTTCGTGCCAGCTTTGCGTCAAGCCGCGCACCCGATGCAAGGGTTGCAGCAATTGGCGTGTCTCCTGACGGATTTCCTGGCGATGCATTTCCATGCGCAGGCGCACCAGTGCCTTGCGCATTTCCTGTCGTGTCCGGGCTTGGGGAATATCAGGCAGGCTCATGGCAGCAGGCGCTCCCGGTCATTGGCCAGTTCTTCGAGGGTGGCGTTGAAAGGAGAGGACTCGTCGTAGATCGCGGCCTTGAGCCGAAGACCGCAGAACAGGGCCGCCAGCAGGTAGAACAGGCACAGGCCGATAATGCCCGACAGGCGATAGGTGTCCCATACCAGGATCAGCACCAGCGCCGAAAGCCCGACCAACAGCAGCAAGCCGAACACCAGCGCAAGGCCGGCGAACAGCAGGAGGCTGACGGTGCGTGCCTTCTGTTCCTGCAACTCCATGCCGAACAATTCGACGTGGCTGTGCAGCAAGCCAAGAAATGCCGCGCCCAGGCGGCGCGCTGTCGGTTGTGTGCCCGCTTCGGACGAGCCGGATTCGTCGATACCCATGATCAGCGCCGTGTCGCCAACAGACCAATCAGAAAACCAACGCCCGCGGCAATGCCTACCGATTGCCAAGGGTTGGCCTGTACGTATTCCTCGGTGGCCACTACAGCAGCCTGGCCGCGTTCGCGCATGGAGTCTTCGGTCAGCTTGAGTGTTTCGCGGGCGCGCAGGAGGGTTTCGTGGATCTGGCCGCGCAGCGCATCGGCCTGATCGCCTGCCAGCGTCGCGGTGTGATCGAGCAAGCGCTCCGTGTCGCTGACCAGCGTCTGAAAATCTTCCATCAGGATTTCTTGAGCAGTCTTTGCCTGGGTTCTGGCCATGGGTGAATCTCCGTAAGTGACGTCTGAAGCGTTCGAGTATGAGCCTTGCCGGAAGGTTCAGTGCAAGTGACTGGTACAACTTTTGCTCAGGCTTCTGCCATGTACTGGTGCGTCAGCCTGTGCCAGTGCGCTGAAACTGGGCTAAAGCCCGTAAAACCTTAACCAAATAATCAAAACCCGCGAAGCACCTCGAAGCGGGACTTCGTTTTGCCTGATCTGACGCACCAAAGCAGTTCGTCGGCCTGATTGCGGCCAATGAATCGTTTCAACTTGGTGCATTCATGGGGTGAGCGAACCGGTTTGGTGCTTTTTTCAACTTTTTCAGGTCTGCCAACACCATGGAAAATATGCAAAGTGCCGTGGACAGTCTGGTCCACAGCTCCAATACGCTGTTCATCCTGCTCGGCGCCGTCATGGTCCTGGCCATGCATGCCGGCTTCGCGTTCCTTGAAGTGGGAACGGTCCGGCAGAAGAACCAGGTCAATGCGCTGTCGAAAATCCTCAGCGATTTCGCGGTCTCGACCCTGGCCTATTTCTTTGTCGGTTACTGGATTTCCTACGGCGTGACCTTCCTGCAGCCGGCGGCGGTACTCAGCACCGATCATGGCTACAGCCTGGTGAAGTTCTTCTTCCTGTTGACCTTTGCCGCCGCGATCCCGGCCATCATTTCCGGCGGTATAGCCGAGCGTGCACGGTTCGCGCCGCAGTTGTGCGCCACGGTGTTGATCGTGGCGTTTGTCTACCCGTTTTTCGAAGGCTTGGTCTGGAACGGCAATTTTGGCTTGCAGGCTTGGCTGCAAGCTCGGTTCGGCGCCAGTTTCCATGACTTCGCCGGTTCCGTGGTGGTGCACGCCATGGGTGGCTGGCTGGCGTTGGCCGCAGTGCTGTTGCTCGGGCCGCGTAATGGCCGCTACCGGGATGGTCGCCTGGTGGCGTTCGCGCCTTCGAGCATTCCATTCCTGGCCTTGGGCTCGTGGATCCTGATTGTCGGCTGGTTCGGTTTCAACGTGATGAGTGCCCAGACCCTGCCTGGGGTGAGCGGGCTGGTGGCGGTCAATTCGTTGATGGCCATGGTGGGCGGTACCGTGGCGGCATTGATTGTCGGGCGCAATGACCCAGGCTTCCTGCACAACGGCCCGCTGGCCGGGTTGGTGGCGGTCTGTGCCGGTTCCGACCTGATGCACCCGGTGGGGGCGCTGGCCACCGGTGCCATTGCCGGTGCCTTGTTTGTCTGGTGCTTCACGGCGGCCCAAGGCAAGTGGAAGATCGACGACGTGCTCGGCGTCTGGCCGCTGCACGGGTTGTGCGGGGTCTGGGGTGGCATTGCCTGTGGCATCTTTGGCCAGGCTGCCCTGGGCGGTCTGGGTGGGGTCAGCCTGATCAGCCAGTTGATCGGCACGGCGCTGGGTGTTGTCGTCGCCCTGGCCGGTGGGTTCGCGGTCTATGGCGCGATCAAGGCCGTGCTGGGGCTGCGCCTGACCCAGGAAGAAGAGTATTACGGCGCCGACCTGTCGATTCACAAGATCGGCGCGGTCAGCCAGGACTGATCGTTGCACAGTATTTGTGATACAGGACACTAGGGCTCCTTGTCCTGGTTGCCAGGGTAAAAACCGTGGAGCAGGCGATAACGGTCGTGACGGACCTGATCCACATGATGCCGGACTTGTTGTTCGGGCAGGCCGAGCATGATCAGGGCATGGGACGCCAGCATCAGGCTCGATTCCAACAGTTCCGGGACCACTTCGCTGGCCCCGGCGGCCTGCAACTCGGCCAATTGGCTGTCGTCGCGGGTGCGCACCAGGATCGGTACCTGTTGGTTGACCCGCCGGGCCGCCTTGAGCACGGTGATGGCGATGTCGGTCTTGTCCACCGCGATCACCAATAGCCTGGCGCGGCTCAAGCCAACGGCGGCGAGCAGGTCACCCCGTCGCGAATCGCCGTAATGCACGCAGTTTTCCCCGACGGTGGCTTCCTGGATGATCACCGGGTCGTCATCCAGGGCGACGAACGCCTGGCCTTCGCGGCGCAGGAAGCGCCCGATGGACTGGCCGACGCGCCCGTAGCCGCAAATCACCACGTGATCCGACAAGCCGGCATTGAGTGCGCTGATCTGGTCCAGTTGCGCCTCTTCGTTGGGTTTGCGATGCAGGCGAGCGGCGATGCGCGGCGCCGCACGCAGCAACAGCGGCGTCAGCAGCATCGAGCAGAATGTCGCGGCCAGCAGCAGGCCGCTGATGTCGGCGGGCATGAGACTGTTCTGTTGCATCAGCGCCATCAAGGCAAAACAGAATTCGCCGCCCTGGGCCAGGGCCAGGCCGCTGCGCCAGGCGGTTTCCCCATCACTGCCGCGCCATTTCACCAGGGTGGCGACCACGCAGCCCTTGAGGAGCATCAAGCCGAGGGTCAATCCCAGGATCAAAAGGCCGTCATCGAGGAACAGTTGCAGATCGATCAGCATGCCGATGCTGACGAAAAACAGCCCCAGCAGGATGTCGCGGAACGGGCGTATGTCGGCTTCGATCTGATGCCGGTAGTGGCTTTCCCCCAGCAACATGCCCGCCAGGAATGCCCCCAGGGCCGGCGACAAGCCGAGCAAGTGGGTCAGCCATGCCGTCAGCAGCACGATCACCAGGGCCAGCAGCACGAACAGTTCTGCGGACCGGGACGCCGCCACCTCATGGAACAGCCGGGGCAACAGCAGCCGGCTGGCCAGCAGCAGGCCACCGAACAACACCAGCGTCTTGCCCAGGGTCAGCGGTAGCGCCCAGTACCACGGGTGCTCGCTGCTGCCGGCGAAGACCGGCACCAGGGTCAACAGCAGCACCGCGACGACGTCCTGGAACAACAACACGCCAATGGCGTTCTGGCCGTGGCTGCTGAAGATCTCGCCCAGGCTGGTCAACTCCTTGCTGACAATGGCGGTGGAGGACAAGGCCAGCCCCGCCCCGAGCAGCAGCGCGGCGATCACCGGCGCGCCGCACACGGCCAGCAATCCCGCCAGCAGCGCCCCCGAACACAACACCTGCAGGCTGCCGAGGCCGAACACGACCCGGCGCAGTTCGAGCATTTTCGACAGGGAAAACTCCAGCCCCAACGAGAACAACAGGAACACCACCCCGAGCTCGGCCAGGTCTGGCAGTTCTTCGCTGTCGTTGACCCAGTCCAGCGCGGTAGGCCCGACCGCCAGCCCGACACAGAGATAACCCAGTACGGGCGGCAGGCGCAGCCGCCTGAAGAGGGCGATGACCACCAGGGACGAGGCAAGGATGATCAGCAGGTTGGCAAACAAGGGGAACTCCGTTTCAAGGCTACAACGCACAGCGTAGAGGGGAAAACGTGACCAGCGTCGCTGGAAAAGCATTTATGTTCAGTGATTTGCATCAGCGTTTTACCGAAACACCCGGAAGCGAGCCAGCGACTCGACGGTTTTCCGAGGCGGGCCTAGAATGACCGTCTATCTTTTTTGGGTCTACCCGCCATGCTTCCTGAATGCCAGTTGTTCGGCACCCTGGGGTGTCATCTTTGTGAGGTCGCCGAAGCTGAACTGATACCTTTCGTCGAACATGGATTGTTGGTGGAGTTGGTGGACATTTCGGAACGTCAAGCCTGGGTGGACGATTATGGCCTGCGTATCCCCGTGCTGCGCAGGCTGGATACCGGTGCCGAACTGGACTGGCCCTTCGAGGCCGAACAGATCGTGACCTTCCTCCGTTGAACGGTTCGTCCTTCGGTTCCCAAGACAGCGGTTGGCGAAAGTAGCGAGCTTCGGTTACTGTATGTTCATACAGCTATCTGGAGTGCATCCCCTTGGTCAATGTCGAACAACTGAAAAGCAGCGTAAACAGGATGTCCGCGGACGTTGTGCGTGAGGCGGTCCTGGAGCTGCGCCTGGATGGCCTGGTGACCGAAGGCAAGACGCCTTTCAATAAACTGCATTTCAACACCTGTTTCGCCGAGATCGAAGCGTTGTTCCAGCGTGCCGGCTATCACAAACAGTTGGATGTGGTGGGTTACCAGGGTTTGCTGTACGCGCTGTACGATCCAGGCCGCTGGGAGGCGGTGGACGTGCTGCGCTGGTTGAAGGAGTTCACCGAAGCGGCGGCCAAATCGACGTCGGTCACGGCGTAAAGCAATCATCGCTGGGCTGACCGGTGTGACTGTCGGATAATGCCGCCCTGCAAAAACGCCTGAGAGTTTTCAATGTCCGGTTCACCGTTTTCCGCCGCTGATCATCAGGCCAGTACGCTGTATCTGCCGCCCGGTTCCTGGCCGACGGTGCTGGAGTGCCTGTGCGAGCATTTCAGCGCCATCAGTCGTGAGCAGTGGCTGGACCGGATCGCCCGGGGCAGGGTATTGGACGGGGAGGGCAAGGCCATCCATGTCGACTTGCCGTACCGCGAAGGCCTGCGCATCCACTATTTTCGTGAAGTGCCCGACGAGAAGCCCATCCCGGTGGTGGAGTCGATCCTGTACGCCGACGAACATCTGGTGGTGGCAGACAAACCGCATTTTCTGCCTGTCACTCCGGCGGGCGAATACGTCGAGCAAACCTTGTTGCGACGGCTGATCCGGCGGCTGGACAACCCGCATCTGGTGCCCCTGCACCGCATCGACCGGCACACAGCCGGGCTGGTGTTGTTTTCCGCCAATCCGCACACCCGTTCGGCGTATCAGTCGTTATTCCCGACGCGGCAGATCGAGAAGCGCTACCAGGCCATTGCCCGCGCGTTGCCTGGGCTGACCTTCCCCCGGGTGCATAGAAGTCGGATGATCGATGGTGAGCCGTTCTTTCGGATGCAGGAAGGCCCTGGCGAGCCCAATACCGAAACGGCCATCGAAGTCCTGGAAAGGCACGGTGACCTGTGGCGCTACGGGTTGTCTCCGGTCACGGGCAAGAAACACCAGTTGCGGGTGCATATGAATGCCCTGGGAGCGGGCATCTGCAACGATCCGTTTTACCCTGACGTGCTTCGGGACGCCGAGGACGACTACGCCAACCCGCTCAAGCTACTGGCACAGGGGCTGCGTTTCATCGACCCGGTCACTGGCCAGGAGCGTGTATTCCAGAGCGAGATTACATTGCAGTGGTAGTGCCCATGGTTTTCGACCAGGCATAAAAAAGCCCGCAAATGCTGCGGGCTTTTCGTATCTGGCGGTAGCGTTGAAGATTACAGGTCTTTAACGGTACGAACCTGATCCTTGTTCACGCGAGTCTGCTTGCCATCCAGTTGCTCGAATTCGTAGAAGCCGCTTTCTTCATCGTAATGAGGGGTATCGACGGCCTGGATTTCGCGACCGTCATTCAAGGTGATCACTGTTGGCGAAGCGCACCCGGCAAGGGTGGCGAGGCCCAGAGCGAGCATGAACGTGGCGAGGGTCCGTTGTGTCATGGTGTTTCTCCGAAATGGATTCTTCAAGTTACTGACCTTCAGACGTATACATTGCGCGCAAGTTCCTGGCTAGTGTCAATCTGACACGCCTTTATGTCGGACCAGTAACTCCGGGGTGTTCAGATTGGCCAGCCGCGGATCGTCGGCGGGGCATTGCAAGGCAACGGCGTGCAGCGCGCGCATAACCCGACCGGGGCTGCGCTCGCCTTCGCTCCAGGCTTTTTCGAAGCTCGTTGCCAGGGCCAACGGGATGACACACAGCAGCGGTTCCCAATGCTCGCCGTGCCGCACCATCAATGGCTGATCGGGGTGCTGGCTGGCCGTCCTGCGCATGTTGTCGAGCAGGCTGGCGTCGACCTGCGGCACGTCGCACGGCAGCACCAGCAAATACGGGTGCCTCGCAGCCTTGAGACCTGCCCGGATGCCCGCCAGTGGCCCGGGAAAGTCACCTTCCTCGTCATGCACCAACTGATCGGCATACGCTGCATAACGTTGCGCATTACGGTTGCAGGAAATGATCAGGTCATCGCTCATGGCGCGAGTCTGGCGATGGATATGGGCAATCAGCGGTTCGCCTTGCCAGTGCACCAGGCCTTTGTCCTGTCCGCCCATGCGTTGCCCGCGGCCACCCGCCAAGAGCAGAATGGAGCAGGATGGCAGCGGCGTAATCGAGGTCATGGCGTGTCTCCGCACGGGCGAAAAAATGAAGCGCTGTGATATAACACCGGGCTGTTTCCTCCACAACTGGACGAGCCTATGAAATCCAAGGCTGATGTACCTTTCGTGCCGCTCAATATCGCGGTGCTGACAGTCAGTGACACCCGTACCCTGGAAACCGATACGTCCGGGCAGGTCTTCGTCGATCGGCTCACGGCGGCTGGCCACAACCTGGCGGCGCGGGTCCTGCTCAAAGATGATTTGTACAAGATCCGGGCGCAAGTCGCGACCTGGATTGCCGAAGATGTGGTGCAAGTGGTGCTGATCACTGGCGGCACCGGTTTCACGGGGCGTGACAGCACGCCGGAAGCCGTCACGTGTCTGCTGGACAAGCAGGTCGATGGGTTTGGCGAGTTGTTCCGGCAAATATCAGTGGCCGACATCGGCACTTCCACTGTGCAGTCCCGCGCGCTGGCGGGCCTGGCCAATGGCACGCTGGTATGTTGCCTGCCGGGGTCGACCAACGCGGTGCGTACCGGATGGGATGGGATCCTGGCCGAACAATTGGATGTGCGGCATCGTCCGTGCAACTTCGTGGCCCATTTGAAACAGGCAGCCCCTTGTGAATCCCGTGGGTAAACCGGGCAAGGCCGGCGCCTTGATGGCCGTTGAGGTGGCGTTGCAGCGGCTGCTCGAGATGGCGGCGGCCACACCGATCGTTCAGCGCGAACATTTGCCTTTGGCTGCGGCGTCAGGGCGAGTGCTCGCCGAGGATCTGGTCTCGATCCTCGACTTGCCGCCATGGCCCAACAGCGCCATGGATGGCTATGCCTTGCGGCTGGCGGACTGGAACGGCGAGCCGTTGGTGGTCAGCCAGCGGATTTTCGCCGGCCAGGCTCCGGAGCCGTTGGCCGTTGGTGCCTGCGCGCGGATCTTCACGGGGGCGCCAGTCCCTGCCGGCGCCGATTGCGTCGAGATGCAGGAAAACGCCGTGGTTGAAAGCGACCAGCGGGTGCGGTTTACCGAGCCCATGGTCAGTGGGCAGAACATTCGTCCCCAGGGGCAGGAGACCACCGTTGGCGAGCAAGTCCTTTCTGCCGGGACTCGCCTGGGGCCGATCGAGCTGGGCTTGGCGGCATCCTTGGGCTGTGCATCGCTGGAGGTGGTGCGCAAGGCCCGCGTCGCCGTCCTGTCCACGGGCGATGAACTGGTCGAGCCCGGTCAGGCGTTGGGTCCTGGCCAGATCTACAACAGCAACCGCGTGCTGCTGTGTGGCTGGCTGCAACGCATGGGCTGTGAAGTGGTTGACGCGGGTATCCTGCCCGACGATTTGTCGGCCACCCGCGAGCGCCTGGCACAGTTATCGGATGTCGATCTGATCCTGTCCACCGGGGGGGTATCGGTGGGAGAGGCGGACTTCCTGGGGATCGCCTTGCGCGAGGACGGCGAGCTGGCGCTGTGGAAACTCGCCATCAAACCGGGTAAGCCGCTGACGTTCGGGCATTACCGTGGCGTGCCGGTCATAGGCCTGCCTGGAAACCCCGCTTCGACCCTCGTGACGTTTGCCCTGCTGGCAAGGCCTTACCTATTGAGGCGCCAAGGCGTTCAGTCGGTGGCGCCACTCAAGTTCAAGGTGCCGGCCGGTTTCGCCTGGCCAAAGGCGGGCAGTCGCCGAGAATACCTGCGAGGCCGTATGGAGAATGGTCGAGCGATCATCTACCGAAACCAGAGCTCGGGTGTCCTGCGCAGCGCGGCCTGGGCCGATGGGTTGGTCGAGGTGCTCGAAGGGCAGACGCTGGTGGAGGGTAACGAAGTGGGCTTCATTCCCTTGAGCGAAATCCTGGGCTAGCACCTGGCAGGTGTTCTCCGGCCCGGGTTGGACGTCCGGGCCTTTGCGCGCCTCACCTTTACCGCGTGAGCAGCGTCACCAACTGATCGAATCGATTGTTGGCAATCCAGCCCAGCAGACCGAGCACCACCGCCGCGGCGCCAGCCGAATAGGCCAGCCTGTGGCGGATCACCTTGACGTCGGTGCGTATTTCATCCATGTCTTTGCGGATGTATTTGAGGTGGGTTTCCAGTTCAACGACGCGCGGTTCCAAATCAATTCCTCCAACGGGATTACTGCAACTTTTGCATTCGTTTCGAGTATCGGCCCGCCCGCTTCCAAAGGACGCGAGCGGCCGGGGCGACAGCTTGTATTCACGGTTATGCATGGGACGGTCCATCCCCTTGGCCATAACTGTTCGAGCGACTGATCCGGCCCCTGCGGGCCGTGACGTATCCATCCATGGGAGAATGCTTCCTTGTGTGATGAGGGTTTAAGCGATCCAGCAAAACATGAGGCCAAGGTGTCTCAATACCGCTAGAGGGTCAATTGAGCTGATTCGCCAGATCTTGTAAGAAAACTCTTCGAATCAGGGCGTGTCGATCGGACCAGTCGTCCTGCTCGTTTAATAAATTGAGACGCGCCGGGCTTTTTCGCGCCAATGAGCGGTCCCATGCCTGAACCTTCCAATGACGGAGACCACGATGAGCAAAGGCAAGGCGCTGTTGATTCTGCATGGCAAGCAAGCGCTCAACGAAGAGGTTCGCTCGGCAGTGATGCTCAAGCGCGAACAGGGCTGGGAGCTGGCGGTACGGTTGACCTGGGAAGCCGGTGATGCCCAGCGATGCGTCGATGAAGCCCTGGATGCCGGTTATACGCGACTGATCGCCGGCGGCGGTGATGGAACCTTGCGTGATATCGCCGAGGCGATCGTCCACAAGTCCAGCGATGCCAGCCTGGTACTGCTGCCGCTGGGCACGGCCAATGATTTCGCCCGGGCGGCGGGTGTTCCGTTGGAACCCGCGCAGGCCCTGGATCTATTGGACGTTGCGCCCCAGGCCGTTGATGTGGGTGACGTCGGCGGGCGGATTTTCCTGAACATGGCCACTGGCGGTTTTGGCAGCCAGGTGACGGCGAACACCTCCGAGGATCTCAAGAAGGTCTTGGGCGGCGCCGCCTACCTGTTCACGGGCCTGTCCCGATTCAGTGAACTGAGTACCGCCTATGGTGAGTTGCAGGGCCCCGATTTTTACTGGCAGGGCGATTTGCTCGCGCTGGGCATCGGTAATGGCCGGCAGGCGGGGGGAGGCCATGTGCTGTGCCCGCAAGCGTTGGCTGATGATGGGTTGCTGGACATCAGCATCCTGCCGGCGCCCCAGGAAGTGGTCAGTACGTTGAAGGACTTGCTGGCAGGCGGCCTGGGCATCGACAACATGTTTGTCCGCGCGCGCTTGCCATGGGTGGAAATCAAGGTCGCGCAAGGCCTGGACATCAACCTCGATGGCGAACCGTTGCAGGTCGACACCCTGCGCTTCACTGTCCGCCCGAAGGCGCTGCGGCTGCACCTGCCGTCCGATTCGCCGCTGTTGGGCGGCGCGACGGCGCTCAGTCATCCAGGCTGATGATTTGCTCGCGCACCGCGAACAGCACAAGGCCGGCCACGTCATGGATCTGCAAGCGCTTCATGACTTGCGCCCGGTGGGTTTCCACGGTCTTGACGCTCAGGTTCAGCCCATTGGCAATTTCTCGAGTGGACTTGCCGCGCACGATCAGCCGCAGGATTTCCAGCTGGCGTGCCGTCAGGTTATGGGCCTGGGCAGGGTCCGGCTGATGTTTCTGGACGCGGGTCAGCGCCTGGTTGATCACCGTGTGGGCGATGGCCGGGCTCAGGTAGCGTTCGTCATTGCGCAGCGCTTCCAGGGCGTGTTTCAGCTCGGTGGCGGTGGTGTCCTTGAGCAGGTAGCCATGGGCGCCTGATTCCAGCGCCTGCATGATCAGCGCAGGATCCGTATGCATCGACAGGATCAGCACCTTGCTGTGGGGGCGCACCCGCTTGAGCTGTTGCAAGGCATCCAGGCCGCTGGTGTCCTTCATGGAAATGTCCAGCAGCACGATGTCGGGGTTCAGTCGTTCTACCAGTTCCACCAATTGTGTGCCGTCATTGGCTTCGCCGATCACGGCATAGTCCGGGATATCCATGACCAGAGCTCGTACGCCGGCCCTGATCAGGGAGTGGTCATCTACCAGGAGCAAATTACAAATCAAAGGAGAACCTTATTCTTACTGGCTCGCTCCAGGGCACGCGGCGCCCAGGGAAAGCGTGCTTCGATGTGCGTGCCTTTGCCGGCCTCGCTCACGACCTTGAGGGTGCCGCCCAATTGTTCGACCCGCTCCAACATGCCGGCCATGCCCCGTTGACCTTCGCGAGCGGGGTGGCTGGCCGGGACAAATCCCTGGCCGTCGTCGCTGATCAGCAGGGTCAGGCCGTCGGGCTGGCGTTGCAGGCGTACCAGCAGATTCGTCGCCCGGGCATGGCGCAAGATATTGGTGATCGCTTCCTGGGTGATCCGGAACACCGCGACTGACATCTCCTCCGGGATACCGGTCATGCGCTGCTGGCAATCGAGGCTCCACTTCACCGGGGCGTTGGCCAGGGTCTTGAGCAGGTGCGCCCGCAGACTGGCCTCAAGCCCGAGGCTGGTCAGCTCCCTGGGGTTGAGGATCGCCGATACGTCGCGGACCTTGTTGAGGGTTTCGTCCAGGGTTTCGCACAGGAGTGCGCACTGACCTTGCAATTCTTCCGGCATCCGCCGCTTGAGCCATTCGCCTTGCAGTTTCGCCGCGGTCAGCAATTGGCCAATGTCGTCGTGCAATTCGCGGCTGAGCCGATGGCGCTCATTCTCCTGGACCTCGAGCAACCGCTCGGCCAGCTCCTGGGGCTGGAACTTGATGGACTTGCGCGACAATCGATGGTGGATCCAGACACAGCTCAAGGCCGCGACATTCACGGCCAGCAGGCCCAGCGGCACCGTGTGGGCGTACAGGTAGGTCAGCAGGCAGCCGAGGGTCGAGCACATGCACAATAATAATGTGAAGCGACGGGCGTTTTCTCGGGAGGGAGGCCAGGTGATGAATGACTTGAGGCTGGCGTGCATAGCGGATGGAGCCAATGAATGTTCGCTGCGGGCAGGCCGGTCAGCGCATCTGACAGGCCGGGTCGGGTAAACGTTTCAAGTCGAAGGCAGCTTCGGTTGGCGGCTATTACGGCGCTGCCTGGAAGTGGCTGACGCGGGAGATAGTACCACTTCGCCTATCGTTGGTCGCGCTCGGCATGGTGCCGTGAGAGCACTGGGGAGCAGGCGCATTGCCATCGTGTCAGGCTTGTTTCTGGGGATAAGACACCAGCGCCAGTGGACGTGACGCGGCCAATGCCTGGTCGGGACTCTGGCCGACCTGGAAAGCGAATGCCTCGATCAAGGACGTTTGTTCGCTGTTGTCCAGGCTCAACTGGCCGGTGGTGTGGTCGACCAGTTCCAATTGCCAGGCCATCAGGGTGAAGCAATCCTTCAAGGCATCCAGGGCCTGGTCATGCAATTCCATGTGGTTTTGCGCATGACTGAGCAAGCCATGGATATGCAGGGAAAACTCCGAAACGGCTTCCAGCGCCAGGGCATTGGTCTTGTTTGCCAGTTTCAGCAAGGTGCTGAGCATGCAATCGATGGCGTCCTTGTCATTGTTGATCAATTGCAGATGGCTCAGGCATTCCTCCGACTTGGCCAGCAGTGTCTCGGCCTCGATCAGAAGTTCGGGAAGACGTTGACTCCAGTTCCTACGATCGTTCGGCATGCTTATCTCCACAACATCATGTCAGGCGAAAGGAAACCGCGTATGGCGAACGGCTGGATCTCAAGGTCGACCGCGGACGGACGCGCGAATACACGCCCGTGCCGTTCAGCGAAGGTGAATTCGTAAACGATTGCACGGGTGGGATCGGCCGAAAGGCTGCAGGTCCGATGTCCTGTGGTCGCGCACAAAAGCCTGACTCCGTTCAGCAATGAGAATGGCGTCACATTAATGGCTATTGGATAACGGGAATATCAGGTTGGACCTGATTGTGCCTAGGGGAATCCCTTAGACAGGGGAACTTAGTGCGCAAACCGGAGTCGCGCAGCGGGATAAACAGCAGATGAAATCGTGAAGCCAGTAAAGCATGATGTTAATGTGATATCAATTCCCCACTTGTATTTTAATCCGGGGTCAAGAATCGGTTCGTGCAGCCGATATCGGTTTTATTGGATTCATCCGAACAAGCCCAGGAGTCATCGATGGCCGGCATTCTCGACACAGTAGATCAACGAACCCAACTGGTGGGTGAGAATCGCCTGGAAATTCTCATGTTTCGCCTGGCGGGTCGGCAGTTGTTTGCCATTAACGTATTCAAGGTCCAGGAAGTCCTGCAACTGCCGAAGTTGACCCTGATGCCGCAACGTCACCCGTTCGTGTGCGGCGTGGTCAATCTGCGAGGCCAGACGCTGCCGGTGATCGACCTGTCCCAGGCCATTGGCATGCGTCCGCTGGTGCCGGGCGCCAACAGCACCATTATCGTGACCGAATACAACCGTTCGGTTCAGGCGTTCCTGGTGGGCGGCGTCGACCGTATCGTCAACATGAACTGGGAAGCCATCCTGCCACCGCCGACCAGCGCCGGCCGCGAGCACTACCTGACCGCCATCAGCAAGGTGGACGATCAGTTGGTGGAAATCATCGACGTGGAAAAAGTCCTGGCCGAAATCGTGCCGTACAACGCCAAGGTCTCCCGGGACAAACTCGAAGACCCGGTGCTGGAGCGTGCCCGTGGCCGCGAAGTGCTGCTGGTGGACGACTCCAACGTCGCGCTCTCGCAATTGCGCGACACCCTGGGTCAACTGGGCGTGAAAATGCACATCGCCAGCGACGGCCTGAAGGCCCTGAACATGCTCAAGGCCTGGGCCGATACCGGCGAGGTCATGACCGACAAATTGTTGATGATCTTCACCGATGCCGAAATGCCGGAAATGGACGGCTACCGCTTGACCACTGAAATCCGCAACGACCCGCGTTTGCGTGGGCTCTATGTCGTACTGCACACCTCGCTGTCCGGCAGCTTCAACGATTCGATGGTCAAGAAGGTCGGTTGCGACAACTTCCTCTCCAAATTCCAGCCGGACAAGCTGGTCGATGTGGTGCGCCAGCGGCTGATGCTCGACTGAACCCGATGGTGGTTTGCTTCAATGGCCGGCTCGTATAAGGTGGCATTTTTTTGCCACCGGGGAAGTTGACCATGTTGCGGCTGAGCGCTCTGTATCGGTATCCGTTGAAGTCCGGCAAGGGCCAGCCCCTGCAGCAGATTGGCCTGGACAAGCTAGGGCTGGACGGCGATCGGCGCTGGATGCTGGTGGATGAGGGCACGGGGCGGTTCCTGACCCAGCGCGCCGTGGCGAAGATGAGCCAGCTTTCGGCCTTGTGGAACGAGGCGGGTGGCCTGACGCTCAGCGCGCCGGGCCATGGCGCCATCGATGTGCCGCTGCCACCCACCCAGCAAGAGCAGCGGCGCGGTGTGATCATCTGGCGTGACACCTTGCGTGTGCCGGATGCCGGTGATGAGGCGGCGGCCTGGGTCAGCGAATTCATCGGCAGCCCCACGCGGTTGGTGCATGTGCCGGTGGAACTGGCGCGCACCACCGCCGCCGGTTATGGCAAGGATGACGACAAGGTCGCCTTTGCCGATGGTTTCCCCCTGCTGCTGATTGGCCAGGCCTCATTGCAGGACCTGTCGACCCGGGTCGGCCGCTCGCTGGAGATGTTGCGCTTTCGTCCCAACCTGGTGGTGGAGGGCAGCGAGGCGTTTGCCGAGGACGGTTGGAAGCGTATTCGTATCGGCGACGTGGAGTTCCGGCTGGTCAAGCCCTGCTCGCGTTGCATCATGACCACGGTCGATCCGCACACCGGTGAACGCGATCCGAATCGCGAACCCTTTGCCACGTTGCAGCAGTACCGTTCGACGCCGGACGGTGCGATGTTCGGCCAGAACCTGGTCAACGACAGCAACGGTCGGCTTGAAGTCGGCATGCCGGTTGAAGTGCTCGAATAAAAAGAACCGTGAACAAAAATGCCCGTGTCCAATGACCCGGACATTTTTGTTTATCTGGCAACAGCTTTTCTAGCTTTTCTAGCTTTTCTAGCTTTTCTAGCTTTTGTGGCGAGGGGGCTTGCTCCCGCTGGGCTGCGAAGCAGCCCCTCTTGCTAACCGCAGGGGACGCTGGCGCGTCCAGCGGGAGCAAGCTCCCTCGCCACAGGGGTAACTGTGTCCCCGCTTTGCAGTGCGCCGAATCAGCCGCGATATTCACACAGGTAAGCGGTGTCGACGGCCACTTTGAGCTGGAACTTGCTGTTGGCCGGTACATTGAACTGGCTGCCGGCCGCGAAGGTTTCCCAATCGGTGCTGTCGGGCAGCTTCACGGTCAGGGCGCCGGAGACGACGTGCATGATTTCCCGTTGGGCCGTGCCGAACTCATATTCGCCCGGAGCCATGACGCCGATGGTCGCGGGGCCTTCGGCAGTGCCAAAAGCGATCGACTTGACGGTGCCGTCGAAGTACTCGTTGACTTTAAACATGGGCGATTCCTCGAAAAAGGGGCTGAAAAAGGCCGGCCAGTATGCACAAGGCTGCAACATTCGTCATCTGCCGCGCCGGGAGGTGGACGCCGCTCAACCCGGAAGCACCAGGGGCAACAACCGCGCGGTATTGCGGGCATCTTCCAGGGCGCGATGCTGTTGCCCGCAAAATTGCAGGCCCGCCAGTTGCAGCGCGCCATTGAGCCCCAGCGGTCGTTCCAGTCGACGGGCCTTGGCGAAGCGTTGCTTGAGGTTCATGTGCGACACCTGGGCGAGGACACTGTGCAACTGCTGGCGTTGCCATTCCTGAAGCAGTTGCTTGCGGTCGTAGTCGCCCCAACTGACCCAGCTTTCCAGCTTCGGATGATACGGCGCCAGCCAGCGCTCGAATGCCGGCCAGACCTCGGTCAAGGGCGCGGCGCCGTCGATATTGGCCTGGGTGATGTGGGTCAGTTCGCGACAGAAAGGCGTGAGCAGCGGTCGTCTCAGGGGCCGCACGAAGCGCTGGAAATGATCCACTTCGCGGCCGTCACGACTCACCAGCGTGGCGCCGATCTCGATAATTTCCATTTCGGTTACCGGCCAGCCACCTTCATCGGTGGTGGCCTCCAGATCAATCACCAGCCAGTGAGGCATTGCAGTGTTCCCGGTATCGGCGTGCTGATGGGTTTGAGCGTAGTCAAACCCCAGGCATCCGACTAGTGGGCTGTTTCAATGCGCAACAAAACCTGGCGTTTTCTCACCTGATCACCCCGTGTAGCCTGCAGTTGCCTGACCACTCCGTCGCTGCCTGCCTTGAGTGGGTGCTCCATTTTCATCGCTTCGAGCACCATGAGCAGTTGGCCTTGGCGCACCGGGCTGCCTTCGCTGACCAGTACCTCGACAATGGCACCGTCCATGGGCGCCAGGAGTGTACTGGCACCGGCACTGGCCTTGCTGGCGACCGGGGCCAGGGTCCGGTCTTGCAGGTGCAGGCCGCCGGGGCGGGTGGACAGCCAGAGATCATGGCCTTCGAGGTGCCAGGCGTGGCGCTGGCCAATCCCGTCGATGACCAGTGTTGCGCCCTGCGCATCAACGTCGAGCAGCCTCAGTTCGATCAAGCGCCCGTCACTGCGGATGTTCAGTGTCCCGTCGGTTTCGGTTTCAAGGCTCAGCACCCAGTCGCGCTCCCCGACGCCGATCCGATAATGCAGCGCCGTGCCGATGCTGTTGCGCCATCCGCCCAGGCCGGGTGCATGCCGTGCCTGCGATGCCTGATAAAACGCCGCCGTGGCGATGGCCAGTTGTTCGACCGAGGGCTCAAGGGGCAGAAGCGCCGCATGATTGGCAAAATGCTGGCTGATGAAGCCGGTGTTGAAGTCGCCGTCGATGAACCGTGGATGCGCCAGCAAGCCGGCGAGCAAGCGCTGGTTGCTCTGGACCCCAAGCAGCACGCAATCCTCCACCGCTCGCAACAGTTTGCGGCGTGCTTCGTCGCGGGTGGCGCCGTGGACGATGAGTTTGCCCAGCATCGAATCGTAGAACGGCGTAATGGCCTGGCCCTGCAGCAGGCCATGGTCGACTCGCACACCGTCGCGGATGGGGGGCTCCCAGCCAACCAAGCACCCGGTCTGGGGCAGGAAATCCGCCGCTGGGTCCTCGGCGTACAACCGCACTTGCAGGGCATGACCGCTGAGCGTCACCTGCTCCTGGCACAGGGGCAGCGGCTTGCCGGTGGCGACGTCCAATTGCCAGGCCACCAGGTCCAGGCCGGTGATCGACTCGGTGACCGGGTGTTCGACCTGCAGGCGTGTGTTCATCTCCAGGAAGTAAAACCGACCGTCCGCCGCGAGCAGGAATTCCACGGTCCCGGCACCGACGTAATTCACTGCGTGCCCCGCCGTGAGTGCTGCCTCGCCCATGGCCCGGCGCAGGTCGGCGGTCATGACCGGGCAGGGCGCTTCCTCGATGATTTTCTGGTGGCGCCGCTGGATCGAGCAGTCCCGTTCGCCCAGATGGATCAACTGGCCGTGGTGGTCGCCGAAGATCTGCACTTCCACATGCCGCGGATCGATCAAGGCTTGTTCGAGGATCAACTCGTCGCTGCCGAAGCCGTGCAGGGCTTCCGAGCGTGCGCTGCGCAACTGCTCCAGCAGGTCCTCGGCGCGCTGGACCAGGCGCATGCCGCGGCCGCCGCCACCGGCACTGGCCTTGATCATCAGCGGGTAGCCGATGCGCCCGGCTTCGCGCTGCAGCGTGTCGTCGTCCTGGGCGGCGCCCTGGTAACCGGCGATGCAGGGAACACCGGCTTGGATCATGGCGATTTTTGCGCGGCGCTTGCTGCCCATCAACTCGATGGCCTCGGGGCTGGGGCCGATGAAAACCAGGCCAGCCTGCGCGCAGGCATGGGCGAACCGCGCATTTTCCGAAAGAAAGCCGTAGCCGGGGTGGATCGCATCGGCGCCGCTGCGCCGGGCCGCCTCGAGAATGACCCGGGGGTCGAGGTAGGACTGCTGCACCGGGGCCGCGCCGATCAGCACGGCTTCATCGGCCATGCGCACGTGCAGCGCATCGGCGTCGGCCTCGCTGAACACCGCCACCGTGCGATAACCCAGGGCCTGGGCGGTGCGCTGGATGCGACAGGCGATTTCGCCGCGGTTGGCGATGAGGATTTTGTTGAAGGCGGGCATGGGGTTCATTCCTGGAGTCTTGCG